>JAICGL010000201.1 GCA_025923175.1 Acidimicrobiia bacterium | reverse complement strand
GGATCTCGGCCGTCGACGTCATGATCGTGCGGGGCAGGCCGGTGACCAGGTCACGGCCCCGGATCTCGGCGTCGAATTCGTCGGGGCCGTCGCTGCGGGAGGCCCGGGCGGCATCGGGGCGGGCCGGACCGGCCGACCCCACCACGGTCTTCAGCTCCTCGGCCGTACGCTCCCCGAGCGCCAGCCCGTGTTCCTTCTTCACCCAGTCGACGATGGCCTCGTCGAAGTCCATCCCCCCGAGCCGCAGTGACCTCCGGGCCACCACCCCGCCGAGCGACAGAACGGCCACTTCCGTCCGCCCGCCGCCGAGCACCACCACCATGCTCCCCCGGGCGTCGTTGATGGGCAGGCCCACCCCGAGAGCGGCGGCGATGTGCGCCTCGACCAGATGGACCGGCCGGCGCCCCCCGGCCTCCTCAGCCACCTCCTGCACCGCCCGCTGTTCCATCGGGCCGAGGCCCGAGGGCACGACCATGAGCATCTTCGGGCGGGACCAGCGCCGGGGGTGCACCTGCAGGACCATGTACCGCAGCATCCGGGTGCAGACGTCGACGTCGCCGATGAGGCCCTGCTGCACCGGCCGCACCACTTCGATCGACGCGGGAGTGCGACCGAGCATGCGGCGGGCCTCGCTGCCCACGGCCACCGGCCGGCCGTCCTCCGTGGTGAGGGCGACGAGCGATGGCTCCTCGAGCACGACGCCGCGACCGGGCACGAACACGGTGGTCGTGCTCGTCCCCATGTCAATGGCAGTGTCGCGACCCTCCACCAAGCCTGCCCTCCGCTTGCCCTCCGCCCGAGGCCATGCTGAATGACAGTGCTGAGATTACACAGGTGTTATTCAGGCCACAACGTTATGCGGTTATGCGCCGAAGAAGAGGCCGATCTCCCGGGCGGCGGACTCGGGCGAGTCGGAGCCATGGACCAGGTTTTCGGTGAGCTCGATGGCCAGATCGCCGCGGATGGTGCCGGGCGCAGCCTGGCGGGGGTTGGTGGTGCCCATCAGCGTCCGGACGACGGAGTACGCCTCGGGGCCCTCCACCACCATGAGGACGGCGGGGCCCCGGGTGATGAAGGCGACCAGGTCGTCGTAGAACGGCTTGCCCTGATGCTCGCCGTAGTGCTGACCGGCGGTCTCCTTGCTGATCGTCTCCATGCGCATCTCGGCGATGCGCAGCCCTTTGCGTTCGAGACGGGAGACGATCTCGCCGACGAGGCGGCGCTCGACGGCATCGGGCTTGCAGATCACCAGGGTGCGGTCGGCAGTCGTCATGGCCGGAACCTTATGTGAGGACGGACCGGGCCGCTCCAACGAGGTAGAGCGAGCCGGCCACGATCACCTGGCCCTCGGGTGGCGTGACGACGAGGGCACGGGCCAGCGCCTCCTCGACGGTGCCCAGCGCCTCGACCCGCCCGGGGTCGATACCCAACTCGAGCGCTGCATCGGCCAGATCGTGGGCCGGCATGGCCCGGGGGCTGGGGGGCGCGCAGGTGAAAACCCACTCCGCCTCCGTCGCCCCGAGGGCCGGCAGCATGACGGTCGGATCCTTCTCCCGCATGAGGCCGACGATCAGCGTGCGGGGGGCCGGGACGAACTCTTCCTCCAGGGCCTGCACAAGGGCATCCGCCCCGGCGGCGTTGTGGGCGCCGTCGAGAATCACCAGCGGCTCGTGGCCGACGACCTCGAGCCGGCCCGGGGAGCGGAAGGTCGCCAGGGCCTCGACCACCAGGTCGCCCGGGAACGGCTCGCCGAAAAACGTCTCGGCGGCGGTGAGGGCGATCGCGGCGTTGGTCGCCTGGTAGGCGCCGTGGACGGGGAGGTAGAGGTCGGAGTACTCCGCCAGCGGCGTCCGCAGGTCGATGGCCCGCCCGCCGTACGCCGGGTCGTTGCGGAGGACGCCGAAGTCGACGTCGGTGCGCAGCACCCGGCCCGGGTCGCGCTCCAAAAAGATCCCGGTCAGGCCGGGATCCGGCTCGCCCAGCACCAGGGTCGCGCCCCGCTTGATGATCCCGGCCTTCTCGGTGGCGATCGATTCCCGGCTCGACCCGAGGTACTCGACGTGGTCGATGCTGATGTTGGTCACGACCGCCACCTCGGCGTCGGCGACGTTGGTGGCGTCCCACAGTCCGCCGAGGCCGACCTCGGCCACCGCCACCTGCACGCCGAGGTCGCTGAACCAGTGGTAGCCCAGCGCGGTCATGATCTCGAACCACGTCGGCCGCAGCGCCGCGCCGTCCCGGTCGAGCAGCGCCGCTTCGGCCACGGCCACGATGCGCAGTTCCTCGGCCAGGGCTTCGTCGGAGATGGCCTCGCCGCCCCAGGTCAGGCGCTCGTTGACCATCTCGAGGTGCGGGCTCGTGTGGGCTCCGACGGAGATACCGCGGGCGGCAAGGAAGTGGGAGATCAGCCGGGTGGTCGTCGTCTTCCCGTTGGTGCCGGTGACGTGGATCAGCGGGTAGTCGGCCTGGGGCCTCCCGAGGAGGTCGAGCAGCGGCCGGATTCGATCGAGGCTCGGGGCGCGCACCCGCCCGCCGGTTTCCAGGTTGAGGTGGGCGTCGAGCCAGGCGAGGAGATCGCCGAGTTCGACGCTTCCCGGTTCGTGGATGGGCGCCATCACCCGGATCGTAGGCGAGGGTGCTCAGAAGCTTCGGTAGTTTGAGACCCGGATGGGAACCGACTTCATCATCCGGCCGTGGGAACGGGAGCTGTTCCTCGGCTGCCGCCGGGCGTGGGACTTCGGTGCCCACGAACGGCAGGGATACGAGGCCGCGCAGCCGGCAAGCTTCCTCGACCTCGAGCGGGCGGTGAAGGACGCCCTTGCCGTCTACTACTTCCCGGGCATGTGGGACTGGAACCGGGCCATCGTGGCACCCCTGGCGACGGAGGGTTTCGCAAAAGCCCTCCGAACGCAGCGCACCGCGTACCAGGCGTCGACCGCCGCGACGCTCGAGGATGACGAAGAAGCAGCAGGGTGGGAGGCCGCCTCAGCCGCCGGACGCCGGATGCTGGCCGCCTACTACGACTGGGCTCCGAAGGCCGACAAGTGGACCACCGTCCAGGTCGAGGCGCTCTTCGACGTGACGATCCCCGACCCCGCCCGCCCCGACCACGGCCTCCTGGCGGCCGACGGGCGCGGCGTGCTGTACCGCCTGCGCGTCGACCTCGTCGTCGTCGACAAGGCCGGCCGGAACTGGATCGTGGAGCATCGCCTCTGCGAGGACGGCTTCGCCGAGCTCGACGACCTGCTCCTCGACGACATCGCCCTCACCCGGTCGTGGGCCTGGGAACAGGGATTCCTCGGCAAGGTGGCGGGGACGATCCACAACGAGCTCCGGTTCCCCCGGCCCGACGAGCCGGGGCCGGAGGCTGCATCTCCGTCGGCTGGGGCCCCATCGACCGGGCCCGACGTGGAGTGGATCAAGGTGGGCGGGCGCCACGTGCGCCGCTACAACGGCCCGTGGTTCCGCCGCACCCGCATCCGCCGGAAGCGGGAGGAGATCGAAGGTGCCGGTGTCCGCGTCGCGGAGCAGGGCCGGCTCATGGCCCGGACCGATCTGGACTGCTACCCCACCCCTGAGTGGTCGACCTGCCGGCCGTGCGACTTCCGGGAACCGTGTCTCGCCCTCATGCAGGGCAACGATCCGCAGCCGGCTCTGGCCGAGCACTACCGGCCCCGCGTGCGGAAGGACTTCGAGGAAGGGCGGCTCGGGTCGGTCTGGGGGTATGTCCCCCACCGGCCCGACCAGACCCACGTGCGTCTGAACCCGCCACCGCCGGGCCCTTAGCCGTCCGTCAGGCGAGCTGGTCGCGTTGGGCCCGCAGGGTGGCCAGCGCCTCCTCGGCGGCGGACTTGCGTGCCCGCATGCCGTCGACCACGTGGTCCGGCGCCTTCGAGACGAACGCTTCGTTGGCCAGTTGGGTCTCGACCTTGCCGAGCTCGCCGGCGAGCTTGTCGATCTGGCGGTCGATGTCGGCCAGCGCCGCGCTGATGTCGACCACTCCCTCGAGCGGGATCACGATCGTTGCCCCGACCGCCACCAACCGCTGCTCCTTCGGCTGTGGATCCCGCCCGGAAACCAGTTCGAACTCGTTGAGCCCCGCCAGCGCGCGGATCTGGGCCCCGAGCGCGCCGAGCGCCTCACCCTGCTGCTGGTCGGCCGGCACCACCAGCGCGGCGATCTTCTTCGAGGGGGCGACCTTGTGCTCCGACCGGAATCGCCGGATCGCCGAAACGATCTCGATGACCGCGGCCATGGCGGCGTCGGCTGCCTCGTCGACCGCGGCGGCGTCGTGGATCGGCCACCGGCTCGTGATGAGCCGGCCGTCGCCTCCCAGGCGCTCCCACAGCTCTTCGGTCACGAAGGGGACCACCGGGTGCAGCAACCGCAGGACCGCGCCCTGCACCGCAGCCAGTACCCGCTGGGCCCGCTCCCGGGTGGCGCCCCCTTCCCCGAGCGGCAGCTTGGCCAACTCGAGGTACCAGTCGCAGAACTCGTCCCAGAAGAAGGCCTGCAGCTTCTGGACGCCCTGGGCGAACTCGTAGCGTTCGAATCCCTCGTCGACGGCGGCGGTCACCTGGGCCAGGCGGGAGAGGATCCACCGCTCCGGCAGCGACCGCTCATCGGGCGGGGGCGGGCCCGCCGCCTCCAGCTGCGACAGAGGCTGGCCGTCGAGGTTCATGGCCACGAAGCGCGCCGAGTTCCACAGCTTGTTGACGAAGTTGCGGGCCCCTTCGACCCACTCTTCGGCCAGGGGAACATCGTGGCCGGGGCTGGCCGCCCGGGTGAGGGCGAAGCGAAGGGCATCGGCGCCGTAACGGCCGGCCAGCTCCAGCGGGTCGACCACGTTGCCGTAGGACTTCGACATCTTCCGGCCCTCGGCGTCGCGCACCAGGCCGTGGATGGCCACCTCCCGGAACGGAACGTCGCCCATGAAGTGGAGGCCCATCTGCATCATCCGGGCCACCCAGAAGTAGATGATGTCGAACCCGGTGTGCAGCATGGCGTTGGGATAGAACCGGCCGACGTCGTCGGTCTGCTCCGGCCATCCCAAGGTGGTGAAGGGCCACAGGGCCGAGGAGAACCAGGTATCGAGGACGTCCTCGTCCTGCGTCAGGTCGGCCGACATGCAGCCGGTGCACGACGTCGGGTCGTCGACCGACACGATGACCCGCCCGCAGTCGCGGCAGTACCAGGCGGGGATGCGGTGCCCCCACCAGATCTGGCGGGAGACGCACCAGTCGCGCAGGTTCTCCAGCCAGTCGAAGTAGAGCTTCTCCCAGTTCTCCGGCACGAACTGCGTCCGGTCGTCGGCCACCGCTTCGGACGCCGGCACCGCCAGGGGCTTCGACTTCACGAACCACTGCAGCGAGAGGCGGGGCTCCACCACGGTGTGGCAGCGGTAGCAGTGGCCGATGGCGTGGCGGTGCTGTTCGATGCCCTCGAGCAGACCCTCGCTGCGCTGCGCCTCCTTCACGGCGTCGCGAGCGGCGTAGCGGGCCAGGCCGGCGAAGCGGCCTCCGTTCTCGTTGACCACGGCCGACTCCGTGAAGATGTCGACCGCCGGGAGGTTGGCCCGGGCGGCGATCTCGAAGTCGTTGGGGTCGTGGGCCGGCGTGACCTTGACGGCGCCCGTTCCGAACTCGGGATCGACGGCGGTGTCGGCCACCACCGGGATCTCCCGGCCGATGAGCGGCAGGATCAGGGTGCGGCCGATGGCGTCGGCGTAGCGCTCGTCGTCGGGGTGCACGGCGACGCCGGTGTCTCCGAGCATCGTCTCGGCCCGGGTGGTGGCCACGCTGACCGAGCCGTCGCCGTCGGCGAAGGGATACCGGATGTGGACGAGCTCGCCGTCGACGTCCTCGTGCTCGACCTCGATGTCGGACAGCGCGGTGTGGCAGCGGGGACACCAGTTGATGATCCGGTTGGCCCGGTAGATGAGCCCCTCGTCGTAGAGCCGCACGAAGACGACGCGCACAGCGCGGGAGCAGCCCTCGTCCATCGTGAACCGCTCGCGGGTCCAGTCGCACGAGGAGCCCATCCTGCGCATCTGCTGGGTGATGCGCCCGCCCTGCTCGCCCTTCCACTCCCAGACCCGTTCCACGAAGGCGTCGCGGCCGATCTCGTGGCGGTCGAGGCCCTCCTTGGCCAGTTCCCGTTCCACCACGTTCTGCGTGGCGATGCCGGCGTGGTCCGTGCCGGGCAGCCACAGCGCGGCGTAACCCTGCATCCGCTTGCGGCGGATCGTGGCGTCGATCAGCGAGTGCTCGAAGGCATGGCCCATGTGAAGCGAGCCGGTAACGTTCGGGGGCGGGATCACAATGCAGAACGACTCGCCGCCCTCGTTCACCTCGGGACGGAAGGACCCCGCCTCCTCCCAGACCGCGTACCAGCGACCTTCGACCGGCTCGGGGTCGTAGGCCTTGGGCATTTCGGGGGCGGGCGTGTTGACCATTGGTGGAGGAGTGTACGAGGACCGGCGGTTCGACGGCCGCACGTTTGGTGCACGTTAAGTCCCCGCAAAGGCGCAGGAATGCTGCGTCACCGGGCGGAAACGTTCCTTACCGGCCCACCGCCAGATCGCCCGCCCCCCGGGCGACAGATTCCGGTCCCGGGCGTGTCGTTGGGGATGCGCTCGGGGCCGGAAACCACTGCGCTGTCGCGACGGCCCGCCGGCCGCAGTCAGATCAGCCGGGTGACGAGCGGCTTGTCGTGCGGCACCTGTTTGCCGGTGCTGATCGCGTCGTCGAGGGCCTGGCGGAGCTCCCGGACGGAGGTGAAGTCCTCGGCCTTCTTCCGGCCGTGCCCGTTCGGCGACGCCTGGGCCGCCTCGAGGATCCGCTCCGCGCCCTTCGCCACCTTCGGCTTCGCCGCCTCGACCACCGCAGTGGCCTTCGGCTTCGCCGCCTCGATCACCGGGACAACTTTCGGCTTCGCCGCGTCGACGACCGGGGTAACGATCGGCCTGGACCGCTCGACGGCGTCCTTCGCAGCCTCTCGCGATGCGACCACGACCCTGGTGGCCTGCTTCCCGGCGACCTTCTGCGCCTCCGTCGCATGCTTGGCCGCCGCTTTGCCCGCCTTGGCCCCCTGCTTCTCGATGGCCTTCTGCGCCTCCGCGGCTTTGGCTGCTGTGGCCTTTGCCATCTTGCCCGCCTGCTTCTCGGCCGCAGCCATCGCCT
>JAICGL010000200.1 GCA_025923175.1 Acidimicrobiia bacterium | reverse complement strand
TTCAGTTCCGCGCTGATGGTCGGACCGCCGCCGGCTGGGACGGAAAGGGAGCGGACTTCGAGGCGGGAGTGGCTCTTGAGAGCTTCGAGCACGCCGCCGGCGTTGGCCGCCGGGGCGAGTCGGATGAGCACCATCTCCTTGGTGGGCGTGAAGCGCCGCAGCCAACGTCGACGACCGCGCAGGACGGTGAGGGCGAAGATGAGTGCCGCCGCGGAGACCGTCCCGGTGACGTAGCTGCCCAGCCCGATGGCGAGGCCGACGGCGGCGGTCACCCAGAGGCTGGCCGCCGTCGTGAGCCCCCGGACCGAGGCGCCCAGCTTGATGATCGCGCCGCCACCAAGGAAGCCGACGCCGGTCACCACGTTGGACGCGATTCGGGTCACGTCGACCTGGTAGTTCGTCTCGGCCCGGGGCTGCACGAACTCGGTGAACCCGTAGGCCGAGACAACGGAGAATAGGGCGGCGCCGAGCGCCACCGACATGTGCGTGCGGAGCCCGGCCATCTGGCCGGTCACCTCCCGTTCGACACCGATGGCGCCGCCCACGACGAGGGCGATGACCAGGCGCAACGTGAGTTCAGCTTCAGTGGGCATGTCGTGACACCTACATCTTCCAAGGGCCCGTTTCGGGCGGCGTGAGGCGAGCGGCCGGAGCGGGGGAGGGACCGTCTCCGGCGCGCTCGCGAACAATGCGCTACGGCAAAACCGGGATTAGCGCATCGCATCCTGGCGTGCCTGACAGGGCACACAGAACCGGGCGTGAGGGATCGCCTCGAGTCGTTCGAGTGGAATGGGTCGCGGGCACTGCTCACAGCGCCCATAGGATCCGTCCTCCAACCGGGCCAGGGCGTGCTCGATGTCCTCGATTGCCTCCTCACTCCACCCCACCATGACTTCGGCGAGCTCCCAGTCGACCTCGAACTGGCCGATTGCCGTGTCGGGGTCAGTCCTCAGTTCGGCGACGGTTCGACCCTGTTCCTCGGCCTGGTCGGTCTGTACCGAGAGCTCTTGCAGGAGCAAGTTCCGGAGCCGAGTCAGAGCCTCAGCCGGCAATGGCTGCGTCGGGGACGTGCCGGCGTCGATCAGCGCGGTGTCCATCACACTCCTTCCTGATGCATGTGTGCCCGGGTCAACCCCGGGCGGGGCCATCTTGCTAGTTGGCGACCATCCCTGACCCGGCGGCGGGCGGCGCGGCGGCGGGTGGCGCGAATCCGGCGTGGGCTGAGCCGCTGCTGCCAGCGCCAGGGCCCATCGGCGTATGGCGCGGCCGCCAGGGCCCGCTCCACGATCCGCAAGGCCAGCGTGGCCTCGAAGTCGTCGCTGCGGAGGCTGAGCCGCTGAATGAGTACCGAGGCAGCCCGTTCGAGCCGCTCCCGGTCCAGGTCGGCATCCGCCAGGAGTCGTTCGGCGGCTCGCCGGGGGTCGGCGGTCCCGGCCGCGACCGCCTGGGCCACCAGAGCGTCGGCATCGGTCACCGTGACCCGGGCCGGGCGGCCGGGGCGCGTCACGGGCATGGTCCTCTGCCGGGGTTCCGCCTTCGGTTCGATTGGCGGAGCGAGTCGCTCCGGGGTCGCGACCATGATGGCTACCTCCTCAAGCTGTCGGGGTTGGTCGTCGGGGTTGTCGTCCCGGTCAGGCGGCGTCGGCGCTCGGGTCGGCGACCTGTGCCTGCAGCATCCACAGGTACTTCTCCAGGCCGCGGAGAACTCCGATGACGAGGTCCTCGCTGGCCCGGTCGGCCTGCCCAAGGGCGTCGAGGGCGGTTCGGATCCGGTCGGCGACGGCCGCCACCTGATGACCGATCGTCGTCACCGCTTCGACGTCTGTCAGGAATCCGGGAGGCATCTCCTTGAGGGCGTTCACCGTCCCGATCGTCGACGGTCGGCCGTCGACTGGGACGCCCAGGGTGATCGATCGTTCGGCAACGTCGTCCGCCCACAGCCGGACGTCCACTTCGAGAGCGTTGAGCTGCTCGTGCACCGGGAGAAAGGCCCGACCGGTCACATGCCAGTGAGCCTGCTTGGTGTTGAGACTCAGGGTGATGAGGTCGACGAGTAGATCCTCCAGGTAACCAGCGGCCGCCACCCGCTGCTCCGCGTCCATGGGCGCTCCGATCGTGTCCATCTGTCAGTCTCCGTTCGTCTCAGTAGTGATCGTCTCTACATGAACAACCCTCCGGGTCAGTCGGATCTGGTGGCAACAGCGGCCACTTCGCGGCCGCTGCCGGTGTCGTCTTCGTGCATCCATCTCGAGCGCTTGTGGCGTCGCGGCGCTACCAAGGTCAGACTGGTGTGGCCATGGCCGCGATGGTCTCCGTCCGTGACGTCCTCGACCTTCCCGCGTTGGCCGGTGCCCGTCTGGTGGCTGGCCACGCCGGCATGACCCGGTTCGTGGAAGAGGTGAACGTCGTAGCCGACCCCCAGACCGTCCGCTATGTCCGCGACGGCCTCCTACTGCTGGCGAGCGGCTCGACCTTGACGGACGACCCGGCGTCGCTCGCCGAGCTCATCCCTCGCTTGGCGGACGCGGGGCTCGCCGGGCTCGCCGTCAAGCCGCCGAGCTGGGTTGACAAAGTCCCGGGCGGAGCCTTGGAGATGGCCGACGGCCTTGCGTTCCCGCTCATCGAACTGCCCGAGGAGACGCCGCTCAACGACATCGCCGACGCCATCCTTCATGTGATCCTCGACCATCAGGCAGCCCGCCTCCGGCGGGTGGCGGAGATCCATGAGCGGTTCACGGCCGTGGCTCTGGCCGGCGGCCGCACCCGGGACGTCGTGCTCGCCCTCCAACCGCTGCTGGACCGACCGGTGGCGGTTGTCGACCCTGATGGTGCGATTGTCGCCGCCGAACCGGTGGAGGCCTGGAACGGCATCGAAGCCGACGCCGGGCTGCTGGAACACCAGATCCGGGCGGGGGAGGAACACTTCGGGACGATCGTCGTACGTTCCGGTTCGGACGGCCTCGACGAGGAAGCGGGCGTCGCCATCGAGCGAGCAGCCGTGGCGATCGCCCTGCGCCAGGTTCAGGCCCGGGCGGTGGCGGAGGCCCACGAGGGCTTCGCCGCCGTCTCCTTGGAAGAACTCGTGTCCGGCCAGGTGACGGACGTCGACGCGCTGGCCGAACGGGCAGCCACGCTTGGTTGGGATCTCGAACCGCCCCGGGCCGTGCTCCTGGTCACATGTGGCGAGACGCAGCGCGGCCCAGGGGTGACCGAGCTGCGGGTCCTCGCCACCGCTGCGCGCCAGGCCCTTGGGGCTGACGCCATCGTCTGGGTTCGCAGTCGCAACGTGGCCGCGTTGGTCGTGCCGTCATCCGATGATCCCTCCGACCGGCGTCGGCTTGCCGCCGCATTGCACCGGGAGTCGGTGGCGCGCTTGGGCGCCGGACCTTTCAGCGTCGGGGTCGGTCGCCCGGTCTCCGATCCTCTCCAGCTGCCCACCAGTTTCCGAGAGGCACAGCTCGCGCTCGAGGGCGGAATATGGGAAGAGGGCCCCGGCACCATCCGCGCCTTCGAGGACCTAGGCGTGGAAC
Source organism: Acidimicrobiia bacterium (assembly GCA_025923175.1). Classification (GTDB taxonomy): domain Bacteria; phylum Actinomycetota; class Acidimicrobiia; order IMCC26256; family BP-133; genus BP-133. The sequence continues at coordinate 3,658 of JAICGL010000200.1, read as the reverse complement.
GGCTCCTCGCTGTCTGCCCGCCGGGCGACCTGGCGGACTTCGTGACCACAACGCTCGGCCCGCTACTGGACTATGACCGGGAACAGGGCGGCGAGCTCGTCCCCACCCTGGCGGCCTGGCTGGAGACCCGCTCGGTGGCCGAGACCGCCCGGCGCATCTACGCCCACTACAACACCGTCCGCAAGCGCCTTGAACGTATCGAGGAGCTCCTTGGCCCGGTACTGACCGACCCGAGGCGCGCGCTCGACCTCGCGGTTGCGCTCCGTGTCCACGAACGCTCGGGACCGCCACCGCGCCCTACTGGTCAGTGAGCGGCACGACCAGTACGGGGACCGTGGAACTGCGCACCATGGCCGCCGCGCTCGCCCCGAGCAGTGCCCGCCGCAGGCCCGTTCGGGCATGCGTCGTGACGGCAATCAAGCCGGCGGGGTGTTGATCGAGGTACAACTGGAGGCCCGGAGCAGGGCCGATGGGGTCGTAGACCACATGCGTGTCCACCGAGATGGTGGCGTCGCGCCACTGCCCGGCGAGACGTTCGAGATAGGCCTCGGCGTCCTCCTCCGGGCCGTGGGCCCGTCGCCAGCTGGCGTCAGGACGGATGGGGGGAGGCGACGGCTCGGCCACCGTCAGGATGGTGAGAGACATGCCGAGCGCTTCCGCCCAAGCAACGGCGACCGGAAGGACGCGCTCCGAGGCCGGGCCTCCGTCGACGCAGGCCACCAACCGACGGACCGACAGTGGCGGAGGGGGTTCCGGGACCGTTTCGCGTGGCCGGTCGGCATACGGCCCGACCGCGATCAGCGGTTCTCTTGTCGACTGCAAGAGTGACCTGGCGACCGAACCAATCACTGCCCCAAAGAACCGGCCATGTCCATGGGTGGAGAGGCACAGCAAACTCGGGGCCAGCTCCGCTGCCCGCCGGGCGATGGCGGACGGGACTGACTCATCGACCACCACCGAGACACGCTCCTCCACGCCGCTCCACACGCCAAGGGTGTTGGCGGCGTGACTGCGAAGCTTCTCGACGTCACCTGGGCGATCCGCAACGCTGATGGTCCCGAGCTCGGCTGCGAAGTGATCCGCCAGGGCCTTGGCTATCGGCATGGCGCCATCGGCCAGCTCAGATCCGTCCAGCGGCACGAGAACATGTCGAAATTCCGGTTCCATCACGGATGTCACCCTTCCTCACGTGATCCGGTCACGCAATGGGCCCCTCAGGGGCTGTCGCTGAGTTGTTCAAGAGAGGCGAGACCGGCTGGCGGAGGCGAGCGCGCCGAGGGCCGGCGACCCCCGAACAAGCGGCGGGCACCTTCCGCCGCCTCCCCGAGGAGTAGCCGCCATAGAGGCGGCGTCTTGGTGAACCGACGCGGGGAGCGGCGGTGACGACGAAGCACCGAATGAATGACGGCTGCGAAGAGCACGGACCCTCCTTTGTCTCTGTCGTTCCGGGTTCCGAGGCCCCGGCGTCCTCGGCGCGCAGACACCCAGGCAGTCAGGCCGCCCGCCGTTTCCACCATGGACTCGGTGTTTTTTCGGGCGGGGCGACGAGGGTGGCGAGGGCATTCTCGACCGGCCGCGTGACACTGCTGCCCCTGACGGTGAAGTTGGGGTTTTGACGGGCGAGCTCCTCCAGGGAACCGACGAGGACGGCTAGGGCCTGCTCCGCCCTGACGGCCAGTAAACCTCGTGCCCCGAGGGGTCGGTCGCAGTTGGGGCAGCCGTCGGCTATCCCGGCGCCGGTGTTGCGGAGCTCGAAGAAGAGGAAGTCCCGGTCGCAGGCGTGGCAGGTAGCACGGATTCGCATCTCGATCGTCCTCCTTCCATTGGGCTCGAATGATGTTGACGGAACTGGAACCAGCCTCAGGTCACGGCGGCCGTACAAGCTGTTACGCAGGTGGCACCCGCCGGCGCCGGTCAGCCACGTGGCTGCGACTCGACTGCTGCGATTGCTGGCCGGAGGGCAGCGGCGTGTCGTTCGGCTCGGCGCAGGACTCTCAGCAAGAGGATGAGTCCTCCGACGTACGAACCCGAGAAGAGGGTCGGGAGAACGGCAATGGCCATGGCATTGACCAGCCCGACACGAAGGGTCAGCAGTGTGCTGACGGCGAAGACCAGGGGTAGCCCGATCAATGTTCCTACGACAACACTGCTTCCCAGCTGAGTGTCGTCGATGTCGTCACGTACTCGTTTACTGATCAAGTCCTCCTTTGGGCGTGAGCCCGGACGGAGGTCCGGGCTCAACGTCCGGTGTGCAGCGAGTCAGGCGGCGACCTTCTCGGCCGGCGACTCCGTCGACTCAGGACGGGCTGTGGTCCTAGGAAGTGCGTGGCTCGGCCATTCCCCCAGCCCGGCGATGAGTCCCACCACGAGGGGGAGGACCGGCAGCAGGAGCCCGCCGACCATTGCTAGCAGCAGCACCTTCGTGTTCATTTTCTTCTTCCTTTCTCGCTCGTGAGCGTTGTCAGGCGGCCTTCTTGCTGATGGGCGATGCTGTCAGGGCGGGGCCCGCCTCGGACAGTGCCGCAGTGCGGCTGACCAGCACTGCCACTCCCGCGATCAGGCCCAATCCAATGGCGAAGAAGCCCGCTTCGGTCCCCCCGGCATTGACGCCGAGCCAGGCATCGAGGGAGGCCGCGCCCGCCCCGGTGAAGCCCAGGGATGCCGCCACCGCGCCGAGCACCAGCGGATACTCGTAGCCGTTGTCCACCGCCCAGAGCCCGTTGCGGCCGTGCACGGCGACGCCGGCATTGAGCATCGTGGCGATGATGGCCGCAGTCGCCAAGGGGGTCATGAAACCGGCGGCGAGACTGAGGCCTCCGATGAGCTCGGCGCCTCCGGCGAACCCGGCCATGAGCCGCGGAGGCCAGTAGCCGACCGAACGGAAGAAGCCCGCCGTACCAGACAGACCTGCGCCGCCGAACAAGCCGAACAGCTTCTGCGCTCCGTGGCCGACAAGTACCAAGCCAACGACGATCCGGAGCACCAACAGACCTGTGTCCATATCTGCTTTCCTCCTCTGTGAACTTGACCATCGGGTTCGGCGGGCGGTCGTTCATCCGCTTTCCCGTCACCTCATCCAACCGGTCTGAGCAGCTCTCAGGGGTGTGAGAATGAGCCACTTCGGTGGTGGTCCCGATGTCCCTTTCCTGCACTGGTGCGTCGTGGCGGAAATAAACCAAGGTCCGTGACAATTAGAAATGGCTATGGTGAGGGCATGACCCGATGGGCTCGTTCCGTGCTGCTACTTGCCGCCTTCTTGATGGCGGTATCGGGCGTGCGCGGCTTTCACGCGATCTCGGGCGAGTTCGGGCCCCGTCTCGAGGACGTGGGTGACCGTTGGCGGGCCCTGCTCATCGGAGCACCTCCCTCCTTCCTCTAGGTGCTGTGATTCGGCAGCTGTCGCCGGCAGTGGCAATGACCAAGAGGAGGCTTCAATGACCGCCCACGACGTAATCAGCCCGCGCCATGACGGCGATGAACGCGACACGACGCAGTTGTCGCCGTCCGAGATCATGCAGCTTCGAGCCCAACTGTTGAGGGAACTCGAAGAGCAGACCGAGGTGCTGGCCGAGCAGAGCAAACAACTCGACGAGATCCCCGCCGGGGCGGCCGGCGCCCTGGAGGTCGAGCGCGACGTTGCCGAGGAACTCCTGACGCG
>JAICGL010000199.1 GCA_025923175.1 Acidimicrobiia bacterium | reverse complement strand
GCACGAAGCAGCGCAGGTTGTCGAGCAGTGCGCGGAAGCCGAGCGGCTGCTCGCCGCGTTGCGTGGGTTTGCCGCGTCGACCTTGGAGGACAAGGCGTTGTGGCGCCGGGAGGGGTTCCGTTCCGGGGCCGCCTGGATGGCGGCCAAGACCGGCACGGCTGTCGGCCCAGCGATCGCCACGATGGAGATGGTGGATCTGTTGTCAGATCTGCCGGTGTTGGCCGAGGCGTTCCGGGCCGGGCGGCTTTCCGAGGCGCAAGCGCGAGAGATCGCGACGGTCGCTTCTGAAGTGCCCGACGCCGAAGCGCAGCTGGTCGAAGCCGCCGGGAAGCTCACGTTGCGGAGCCTGCAGGAGGAATGCCGGCGGGTCGAGGCGGCGGCCGCCGTCGATGAAGACGATCGCTATCGCCAAGTGCACCGACGCCGCACGATCCGCAGCTGGGTCGATCGCCACAACGTAGGCCGGATGAGTTTCCGGGGCACCCCCGATGAACTGGCCCTGATCATGGCGGAGATCGACCGGCGCGCAGGAGCCATCGCGGAGAGCGCCATCAGGGGCCGCTGGTTCGAGAGTTGGGATGCCCACCGCGTCGACGCCCTGGTGGAGATGTGCATGCCCGACGGCGACGAGCCGGCGCCGCCCGCCAGCATGATCCACGTTGTCGTCGACTACGAGGCCTTGATGCGGGGCCACACCGTGGGCGGCGAGCGCTGCGAGATCCCAGGCATCGGGCCGATCCCGGTGACACTGGCCCGCCAGATGTCAGTAGACTGCATCCTCAAGCTGTTGCTCACCAAGGGCGTCGACGTCGTGGCTGTCGCCCATGGTGGCTACACCATCCCGGCCCATCTCCGGACGGCGCTCGACGTCAGGGACCCGAAGTGCATCGTTCCCGGCTGCGACTACTACCGCCGGCTTCAGAAGGATCATCGCAACGCCTTCGGGCGGACACAGGTCACCAAACTCGAAGACCTCGCCCACCTCTGCCCGTTCCACCACTACCTGAAGACCTTCTGCGGCTACACGTATCGAGGCGGCCCGGGAACTTGGGAGTGGATACCACCTGAGAACCTGGACGAGGACCTGTCGGAGCTGCGGAGGGTCATCACCGGCGTCCGGCGCTGCTAGCGGTGCCCGATCGCCGGATCGAAAGCTCAGATCGTCAACAGCCGCTGCGCGAGTTCCTCGTGGCGAGGCATGCCGATGCGGCGGTACGTCACGAGCGCTTCGTCGATCAGGGAGCGGGCCTGGTCGCGGTCACCCCGACCTTGCCGTGTGAGAAGCATCTCGGCATAGAACCGTCGCGTCTCGGCCCCCTCGATCTCGTAAGGGAGCTCCTCGGTCTGGCCAAGGGCCGCCTGGAAGTGACCCTCGGCGAGATCCCACTGTCGGCCGGCTGCGGCACCGATGCCGGCGATCCGCTCGATCAACCACGGGCCAAGTACCAACAGCACGATCTCGGTGGTCTCTCTGAACTCCCGAACCAGCGGATAGAAGCTCGCGGCTCCTTCCCGGTCACCGATGACCCAAAGCGCTTCGACGGCTCCAACCGGTACATGCCATGGGCCGAAGCCGTTGGGGCGCCCGCGCCGGGGGAGGGCGGCGCGACGCCCTTCGAGGACTGCGTGGACCTCGTTACTCCGGCAGGAGTAGGCGAGAACCCGCAAAAGGCAAGCCCAGTCCATTCCGCTGGTGCTGTGGTCTTCGGGTGAATTGCAGACCGCGTCCTCGGCCCATCGGAGCGCCTCGACCCAGTCGCCCCGGAGGTAGGCGACCTGGGAGAGGAGCGTCGCCGACATGTGGCGGAAGCCGAGCGGCCCGGCCACTTCCAGGTGGCGCCGGGCTCCCACCTCGCACGCTTCGAAGTCAGGGGTGCCCAAGAGATGGCGGCCGGCCACGACGGCGGTGTGCAAGCACTCGAGAGCGAATGTGTGCCCGAGGCGCGACGCGAGAGGCTCCAATTCCTCGCCGATCTCGTCGGCGAGTCGGGTACGGCCAAGCTCGACCGCAGCGAGTTCCATCATCCCGAGGACCGTGCAGACCTCCCACAAGTCGCCGTGGGCCCTCAGCAGGCGTGATCCCTCCTGCCCGGCATCGATGACCTCACGGTGCATGGCGAAGGCCATGCGATGAAGCGCCTGGGTGACGAGCGCGTACCCGACAGACCGTTTGTCACCTAGACGCTCGGCCAGCGTGAGGGCCTCATCGATGAGCGCAGCTCCGGGTTCGAACGGAGACACCCAGGCGCCGGATATACCGGTCCAGGCGAGCATCTGCGCCCGCTGCGGGGTTTCCCGGTCGCCCAGGACGGCCAGCCCGTGTTCGGCCAGCTGCAATGCCTCGCCGTCCCGGTTCAGATAGAAGAGGTCACGAGAACCTTCATGGCACATGCGGGCTGCGTCCTCGGCGTTGCCGAGATCCTCGTGCAGCCGCAGCGCCTCGTCCCAGTCAGGCAGGGCGTCATCGAGCCGTCCGACGCAGCGCCGCGCGAATCCCCGTTGGGTGAAGAGTTCTGCCCGCTCGGACGGCTCCGCCAACTCCGCCAACGCCACCGCTGCTTCGAAATGGCGAAGAGCGTCCTCGTAGTCAGCCGTGCGCATGGCCTGCCGGCCGGCGAGCGCGAGGAAGTTCAGCAGCCGCCGGCGGTCGGCGGCCGGGCCGGCCTGGGTCAGGTGGTGGGCGATCTCCGACGCCTGCTCGTCCAGTGTGGTGGCGCAGAGCCGCTCGAGGGTGTCGGCCACCAATAGGTGCAGGCGCCGGCGGCGGGGCGGTGAGAGTTCGGCGAGCAGTGTCTGGCGGATGAGCTCGTGTGAGAAGAACAGCCGGTCCTCATCGGGCGAGTCGGACAACGGAGCAATGAGCCGGGCGCGCTGTGCTTCCTCCAAGGCGTCGAGGAGCGGCTCCGGCGCGAGCTCGCCGAGCGCTTCGAGGAGCTCATAGGTGAAGGCCCGGCCGACGACGGCGGCGGCGGCCAAAGCCCGGCGTCCGTTGTCTCCGAGGCGTTCCAGGCGACGTCCGAGCACCAGCCGCAGGCTCTCCGGTACTTCGAGTTCGCCGATGGTCACCTCCGAGCGGAAGCGCCCGTCCTCGTCGTAGAGACGACCTTCCTCGGCCAGGTGCTTGAAGACCTCCTCGGTGAAGAACGGATTGCCCTGCGTCTCGGCATGCACGGCGGTCACCAGCAGCGGGGGTGGCTCCTGTCCGCTCAAGACGCGCAGCAGGGCAGCCACGCCCTCCTCCGGGAGGCGCTTCAGACTCAGTTGGTGGGCCAGCCGTCGGCGCAGCAAGCCTTCGAGAGGGCGGGCAAGACGGTGTTCGGGGGTCACTTCCGTGTCTCGGTAGGTACCGATCGCCAGAACGGCCAGGCGCGGGATGCGTTCGGCCATGTGTTCGAGCAGTAGGAGCGTCCCCTCGTCGGCCCAGTGCAGATCGTCGAGCACGAGGAACAGGGGGCGGCCGGTGGCCGCCCGGGTGAGATAGTCACGCAGGCTGTTGAACAGGTAGTAGCGCTCCTGTTCCGGTGGCAGTTCGAGCGGCGCCGGGATGTCGCGGAACTGGCGGCGCAGCCCGGGCACCAACTTGGCAACCTCCGGAGTCTCGTCGCCGAGAATGGCCCGGATCGCCTCCGGGCTCGGGGTAGCGGCGAGAGCCTGCTCGAAGATCTCGACGAACGGCACGTAGGGCGGCGCACCGTCACTTTCGTAGCAGCGACCGATGAGCACCCGGAAGCCCTTGGCGGCTGCCTCCGAACCGAGCTCCTCGGTCAGGCGGGTCTTGCCGACGCCGGGTTCGCCGCCGACGAGCACCAGACTTCCCTGGCCGCGGCCGGCGCCGTCGACGAGTCGGGCCAGCTCGGCCCGTTCGGCTTCCCGCCCCACGTAGGGCGTGCGGGCGGCGAACGCTGCCGCGGGGGCGGGCTCGGGCTGGCCGCAGGCGACCTCGAAGAGATGGAACCGCTCGGGGAACCCTTTCAGTTCGTACCAGCCGCGATCGACGAACGTGACTTCGGGTGTCGATCCCACGAGCTGCTTGACGATCTCCGAGACGAGGATCTCGCCGCCGCCGGCTTGCGCGCCGATCCGCGCCGCGGCATGCACGGCCTGGCCGTAGAGATCGTCGCCCTGGAGCAAGACCTCGCCGGTGTTGACCCCGATGCGTACTCGGATGTCGGGCAGGTCGAGGCGGCGGTCGGTGAGCGCCCGCTGGATGGCAACGGCGCAGGCCAGCGCCCGCCTGGCCGACCCGAACGCCATCATGAACCCGTCTCCCAGGGCCTTCACCTCGACGCCGCCATGCGCCTTCACGTGATCGCGCACCAGCTCTTCGTGTTCCCGGAGCAGCTCCTGAGCGGCGACGTCGCCGTGGCGGGTGCGCAGGTCGGTCGACGCCTCGACATCGGTGAACAGGATCGTCACCGGTCCGGCAGCGAGGGACTCCAGGGCCTGCACCGGCGCCGCCGGCGGGGTCGCCGCGGCGGCGACAGCGGCCGCGCCGGGCGAGGGCGCGGCGGCGTGGCCGTCCCGTCCCGGAGACGCCGCCGGGCGCCACTCCAGCTCCGGCGACTGCTGGAGGATGGCGGTCTCGAGGGCGCTCAGCGCCGGCCCCGGCTCGAGACCCACGTCTTCGGCGAGAAGCTTGCGCACCTCGCGGTAGACCCGCAGCGCCTCGACCTGCCGGCCGCACCGGTACAGGGCAAGCATCCGCTGGCCCCACAGCCGCTCTCGGAGCGGGTGAGCCCGGGTGAGGGCGTCGAGTTCGGCGGTCAGTTCGGCGTGGCGGCCGCAGGCCAGCTCAGCGTCGACGCGCGCTTCGAGGGCCGCAAGGCGGGCTTCTTCGAGCCGGGCCGCCTCTGCCCGGGCGATCGGGCCGTCGGCCACGTCCGCCATCGCCGGGCCTCTCCACAGGGCCAGCGCATCCCGCAACGTCGCCGCCGCTTCCTCGAGGGCCCCTTCAACGCCCTGGCGCCGGCTTTCGGTGACGAGTGCCTCGAAGCGGGCGGCGTCGAGGCACTCCGGAGAGACCCGCGCCATATAGCCGGGCGGCTGGGTGACGACGATTCCGTCCCCGCCGGCTTCCCGGAGCGCCTTCCGCAGCCGGGAGACGTACACCTGCAGGGAATGGACCGCCCGATCGGATGGCTCCCCTTCCCAGAGATCCTCGGCCAGGCGCTCGGCGGAGACCACTCGGTTCACCGAGGCGAGCAACAGCGCCAGCACGGCCCGCTCCCGGCTCCCACCCAGCGAGACAGCCCGGCCCTCATGGAAGACCTCTATCGGCCCGAGGATGCGGAAGTCCACGCGTCGCTCACCCCCCTTCCCCCGCTCGATCGCCCGCGGATAAGCCTACGCGCCGCCCCTGCGGCACCGCCTGGGTCGGTAAGCGGCCAGTGATCAGCCAGTGAGCGGGCGAACAAGCGCCTCGTCGGACACTCCAACGAGCCCGGTCACTCGACCCGGGCCGGAGATCGTGCTGACAGGAGGAATGACCGTGACGTCACCCGTTTCCGACGCCGACACCCTCGACATGGGCCTGCGCCCGCGTCGAACTGGCGGCCAGGATCTGCCGATGCTCGTCGAGACGCTTGTGGCAGCCTTCGTCGACGACCCGGTGACGACATGGTGCGTTCCCGACGACAAGCGACGCCCCGAGATCCTGCGGGCCTTCTTCGAGATCGCCGTTGACGTCAACCAGCCCTACGGCGAGCTGTACACCACGGACCCCGCTCCGGTGGCCGGAGCCGTCTGGATCCCGCCGGGATGCCAGCCGACCGGCGAGCACGCCGAGCAGCTCGCCGCCTGGTATCTCGAAGCCGCCGGGGAGTTCGCCGACCGGTTCGTCGTCGCCATGGAGCTCATGGACGCGTGTCATCCGCAGCAACCTCACCACTACCTCTGGTTCCTTGGTACGCGCCCGGGCTGGCAGTCGCGGGGCCTCGGCTCGGCGCTGCTGCGTGAGGTCCTGGACCGCTGCGACCGGGACGGCGGGCCCGCCTATCTCGAAGCCACGGGCGAAGGAAATCGACGGCTCTACCGCCGCCACGGCTTCGAGGTGACCGATGAGATCACGCTCCCTGACGGCCCTACGATGTGGCCGATGTGGCGGGAGCCGTCCAACCAGGAAGGCCGGCGATGAGGAGGAGAGGCGCGCTCGTCGCGCTCATCCTTGTCGCTTCGGCGCTTCAGGCGGCCCCTGGGCGGGCTGAGACGGCTGCGGCGGCCGTGCTCAGTGATGCGACCGGATCGCTGTCGTGGGCCGGGTCCTTCCGGGATGCGGCGACGGCGTCGGACCCCGGGCCGTATGCGCAGCCCGGGATGTGCGAACACCTCGGCTGCCGGGAGAGCACTGTCGAGGTGGCCTTGCCCGCGGACGTGTGGGCTGCCCGGTCGGGTGGCGTGCAGATCTCCATCGACTGGGCGCCGCACGAGAAGCATGACCTCGACCTCTACGTCTATGGACCGGACGGATCGCTCGCCGGGCGTTCGACCGGGCTGCCCTCGACCAGCGAGGCGGTCCGAGTGCAGGAGGCGGCGAACGGCCTGTACCGCGTCGTGGTCGTGCCCCAGGCCGTCATCGGCGAAGTCGGCTATCGCGCCTTCGTGGAGGTGGAGCTGAACCCTCCGGCCAACCCGACCCGACCATTGCTACCGAACCTGGTGACCCTGCCCGTCCGGAACCCCATGATGAAGACGACCGCCTACTTCGTTGACCACGAGCAGGAGGAGGCGTACGGGCCGAGCTGCTACCCCGAGGAGATGGCTGAGCAGGGTGCCCGGCGATGCCTCCGCTTCGATCAGGTCATCGCCAACGTCGGAGAGGGCCCCTTCGAGCTCCGCTACCGCATGGACAGCATGGCCACCGACCAGCAGCTCCGGCAGCGGATCTTCGCCAGCGACGGCACCTTCCGCGAGGTCACGGTCGACACCTACGAGTTCCACCCGACCCACGCCCATTTCCACTACAAGAACTTCGGGCAGGCGTTCCTGCACCGGGTCATGCCCGACGGAACGTTGGAGCTCGTCCGCGAGGGCCGGAAGAACGGCTTCTGCATGATCGACGTGGAGAACACGCGCTTCGGCCTCGACGACAGCGGCGTCCCGTTCAAGGGTGAGGCACCCCGCGCCTACTACTTCCCTCGCTGCAACGCGCCGACCGAACGCGACGAGCACGGTACCTACATGGTCAACGGGATCTCGGCGGGCTGGGCTGACGTCTACAACTGGTTCCTGGCCGACCAGTACATCGAGATCACCGGCGTTCCCGACGGCCTCTACGTCATCGAGACG
>JAICGL010000198.1 GCA_025923175.1 Acidimicrobiia bacterium | reverse complement strand
GCCCACACGCACGAGTACATCGAGACGGGCACGGAGGACTCGAAGTTCGGTTTTCCCGTCCGTCCCGGCGACGCGGTGGAGGCCGCGAGGCGGGTGGCGGCCAGCCCACACCTCGAGCTGACCGGACTCCACTGCCACATCGGCTCACAGATCCACGTGCTGCAGTCCTACGCCGCCGCAACGGCGATCGTCGTCGGCCTCGCCGCCGAGGTCGAGGAGGCCGCCGGCCCCGGTGCCGTCAAGGAGCTCAACCTCGGCGGTGGGCTCGGGATCGCCTACCACGACGGCGACGAGCCGCCGACGGTGGCCGAGTACGCCGCCGTCCTGCACCGGGCGCTCGACGAGGCCCTCGCCGACGCCGGGCTGGCCCACCGGCCGGCCCTGCTCGTCGAGCCGGGCCGATCGATCGCCGCCACCGCCGGCGTGACGCTCTACCGGGTCGGCACCATCAAGGAGATCTCCGGGGTCCGCACCTATGTGGCGGTGGACGGGGGCATGAGCGACAACGCCCGGCCGGCCACCTACGGCGCTCGCTACGAGGCGTTCCTCCCCGAGCGGGCCACGGCGGAGCGGCCGCTGGTCGCCACGGTGGCCGGGAAGCACTGCGAGCAGGGCGACCTGCTGGTCCGCAACGCCACGCTCCCGGCCGACGTGGCCGTCGGCGACCTACTCTGCACCCCGGCGACCGGGGCGTACGGTTACGCCATGGCCAGCAACTACAACAAGGTCCCCCGGCCGGCCGTCGTCTTCGTGGGCGGCGGGATGGCCCGCCCGGTGGTCCGCCGGGAGACTTTCGACGATCTGCTTCGCCTGGAGGAGGAGTGACGCTGTCCGCAGCCAAGAACATCGCTGATCGCGGAGGGGTGGTGCGGGTCGGGCTGCTCGGCTGCGGCCACGTCGGTTCGGCCCTCGTGCGCCTGATCGAAGCCCACGGCGACTCGATCGAGGCCCGGGCCGGCGTCAAGGTCGAGGTGGCCAAGGTCGCCGTCCGCAACCTGGCCAAGGATCGCGACGTCGATCTCGCCTCCGACCGCTTCACCCATGACGCCGACGAGGTCGTAAACGACGAATCCATCGACCTCGTCGTCGAGGTCATCGGCGGCATCGAACCGGCCCGCACCCTCATCCTCACCGCCCTCGCCGCCGGCAAGCCGGTCGTGACGGCCAACAAGGAACTGCTGGCCAACTTCGGCCGGGAGCTGTTCGAGACGGCCGAGGCCAACGGTGTCGACCTCCTCTTCGAGGCGTCTGTCTGCGGCGGCATCCCGCTGCTCCGGCCGCTGCGGGAGTCCCTGGCCGGCGACCGGATCCGCCGTATCACCGGGATCGTCAACGGCACCACGAACTTCGTGCTGACCCGCATGACCGAGTCGGGGATGTCGTTCCACGAAGCGCTGGCCGAAGCCCAGAGCCTCGGCTACGCCGAACGCGACCCCACGGCCGACGTCGAAGGGTACGACGCCGCAGCCAAAGCGGCGATCCTCGCCTCCATCGCCTTCGGTGCCAAGGTCGTGGCCGGCGACGTGTACAGCGAAGGGATCTCGTCGGTGTCGCCGTCTGACATCGAGTCGGCCCGCGAACTCGGCTACGTGGTGAAGCTGCTCGCTCTCATCGAGGAGGTCGACGGCCAGATCGCCGTGCGGGTGCATCCCGCCATGGTGCCGGTCAACCATCCGCTGGCCGGCGTGAAGGATTCCTTCAACGCCGTCTTCATCGAGGCCGACGCCGCCGGAAGCCTCATGTTCTACGGCCGGGGAGCCGGCGGGATGCCGACCGCCTCGGCCGTGCTCGGCGACCTCATCGATGCGGCCCGCAACCTGGCGGCCGGCAGCCGGGGCGCCACCATCGGATCGCCGTCGAAGATGCGGGTTCGCCCGATCGACGAGGTGGCCTCGCAGTTCTACGTGATGTGCGAGGTGGCTGACCGGCCCGGCGTGCTGGCCGCCATCGCCGGCGCCTTCGGCGAGCACAAGGTGTCGATCAAATCCATGCAGCAGCAAGGGATCGCCGAGGACGCCCGGCTGATCTTCGTCACCCACCGCGCCCGGGAGAGCGACTTCGAAGCCACCATGGCGGCGGTCCGCCAGCTGGAGACGGTCCACCGGGTGGGGTCGATCCTGCGGGTGGTCGGAGAGGACGAGTAGAGGTTGGAGCCTCGTTTCAAGGTCTGGCCCGGTCTTATCGAGGCCTACCGGGACCGGCTCCCGGTCAGCGATGCCACCCCTGTCATCACATTGAGGGAGGGGGGCACCCCGCTGTTGCCGGCGCCGTACCTTTCGGACCGGGTCGACGCCAAGGTGCTGCTCAAGTATGAGGGGCTCAACCCGACCGGCTCGTTCAAGGACCGCGGCATGACCGTGGCGATCTCCAAAGCGGTGGAGGAAGGTTCGAAGGCGGTCATCTGCGCCTCCACCGGCAACACGTCGGCATCGGCGGCCGCCTACGCCGCTCGGGCCGGCCTCGTCTGCGCCGTACTGATCCCCGAAGGCCACATCGCCCTCGGCAAGCTGGCCCAGGCGCTCATTCACGGCGCCAAGGTGATCCAGATCAAGGGCAACTTCGACCAGGCCCTCACGGTGGTGCGTGAGATGGCCGCCCGCGACGCCATCACCCTGGTGAACTCGGTCAACCCCTACCGGCTCGAAGGGCAGAAGACAGCGGCGTTCGAGATCGTCGACGAACTCGGCGATGCGCCCGACGTGCACTGCATCCCGGTCGGCAACGCCGGCAATATCACCGCCTACTGGCGCGGCTACAGCGAAGACCATTCCGCCGGACGGGCGGCCAAACGGCCCCGCATGCTGGGCTGGCAGGCCGCCGGCGCGGCGCCGCTGGTGTCGGGCGAGCCGGTGTCGTTCCCGGAGACGGTCGCCACCGCCATCCGCATCGGCAATCCCGCGTCGTGGCAGGGAGCGATCGCCGCCCGCGACGAATCCGGTGGGGCCATCGGCGCGGTGACCGACGTCGAGATCCTCGACGCCTACCGGCTCCTGGCCGAGCGGGAAGGCGTGTTCTGCGAACCGGCGTCGGCGGCTTCGGTTGCCGGACTGCTGCGCGGCGTCGAAGCCGGCCTGGTGCGGACTGGCGAAACCGTTGTCTGCACGTTGACCGGCCACGGCCTGAAGGACCCGGAGCGGGCGATCTCGACGGTGGAGCTGGGCATCTCCGTGGAGCCCACGGCAGCCGCCGTCGCGGCGCAACTCGGTTTGTAAATAGGCCTTTTCAGGCTTCGGCGATACGGTTCGAGAGAAACTCGCGCGCCTCGGTGAGCAGCGCTTCCAACAGCGCGAGGCGCGCTACGGTGCTCGGCGCTTCGAGGACCTTCTGCGTATCCATCGGGCCGATGGGGGACAGCACGGCTGCTTCGAAGGCGGCCACGGCAGGGTTCTCCTCCAGGGTGCGGACGGCTGACGGCGCGGGAAAGCCCAACTCCACCTGCATGGCGAGCACTTGGCGCAGCAACCGTTCCACCGCCGTGCGCCGGTCGGCCGCTTCGGCGTCGGTGTCAGACGGCGCGTCGTCGAGGGACTCGATCATCGCCAGGGGGTAGGGATCGTCGGGCAGCCACTCGGTAATCCGGAATCGCTCCGTGCCAACGGCGTCGAGGAGCCAGCGCCCATCGGGCAGCTCGGCTGTCTGCATGATCTTGGCCACGGTCCCCACCCCGAAGCGCACGTCGCCTCCGCCGACTTCCTGCCCCCGCTCGATGAGCACGACCCCGAACTCACCGTCTCCGGCGAGAACGTCTTTCACCAGGGCGCGATAGCGCGGTTCGAAGATGTGGAGCGGAAGGTGAGCGAACGGGAGGAGCACCGTCCCCAGCGGAAACATCGGGAGCCGGCGAGGCGCCATGCGCTGAGCATACGCAGTCGCTTTCGGGGGGCGCCCCCGAACCCCCGGCGCCCTACGATCTCCTTCGTGCGCACACGCTATGTGGTTTGCATCCCTGACGGGGCAGCCGACGAGCCGTTGGAGGAACTGGGCGGGCGGACGCCGCTGGAGGCGGCGGCCATGCCCAATCTCGCCCGGTTGGCCGCGGCCGGCGAGGTCGGGCGGGCGGCGACGATTCCCGACGGGATGCCGCCGGGCAGCGACGTCGGGAACATGGCGATCTTCGGCTACGACCCGGCCCGCTACCACACCGGTCGGGCGCCCATCGAGGCTGCGGCCATGGGTGTGGATCTCCAGCCCGGCCAGGTGGCCTACCGCTGCAACCTCGTCACGGTCGACGACTCCACCAACACGATGGTCGACTTCTCCGCCCATCACATCGCCACCGAACAGTCGACACCGATCATCGAAGCGGTCGACGCCGAGCTGGGCGGCGGGCGCGACGGGCTGTGGTTCCACCCCGGCGTGATGTACCGCCACGTGATGGTGGCACCCGCCGAGCTGGCCAAGGCGGACTGCGTGCCGCCCCACGACCTGACCGGCAAGCCTGCGGTGCTGCCGCAAGGCCCGGCAGCCGGCGAGCTGCGCCGCATCATGGAGGCCTCGAAGGAGATCGTGCGGGCCAAGGCCGCCGAACTCGGTTCCGACGCCACCCAGGTCTGGTTGTGGGGGCAGGGGACCCGCCCGAAACTGCCGCGGTTCGCGACGAAGTGGGGGATCTCCGGGCGCCTGGTCACGGCCGTCGACCTCATCCGGGGGCTGGGTGTCCTGTCGGGCATCGACCCTGTCGAAGTCGTTGGCGCCACCGGCTACTACGACACCAACTACGAGGGAAAGCGCGACGCCTGCCTCGCCTCGCTGGAAGACCGGGACTTCTTCGTGATCCACATCGAGGCCTCCGACGAGGCCGGCCACAACGGGGAGGCGGACCGCAAGGTCGAGGCCCTCGAGAACTGGGACCGCCGTGTCATCGGCCCCCTGGTCGAAGCCCTCGACAGCCTCGGCCCCTGGCGCCTCATGCTGTTGCCCGACCACGCCACGCCCACCGTGCTCCGCACCCACACCCCCGATCCCGTCCCCTACCTGATCTACGACCCCGCCAGCCCGGGGCCCGGCGGCGTCTACACGGAGTCAGGGGTGGCGAACTGCGCCCCCGTCGTCGCCCACGACCTGATGGCGAAGTTCCTGCGCCGGGAACCCGCCATCTCCTGACCAGCATCGAAACCGGGCGGCTACCATGCGCGCCACGCCCGCTCTCTCCCACCCGGAGCGGCTCTGCGCGTGAGGTTCTGAGCCACGCCTGTCCGTTTTCCACAGCCTGATCAACCGTCGCGCACGCTTGTGCTGGTCGACGGCGAGCACTATCCGGCAGTCGTGAGGGCTGCCGTGGAGGAGCTGCGCGCCGGTGGCCGGACGGTCGTCGGTGCAGCGCTGCTCGGCGGGTCGGAGAAGATCTCCGCCGGTGCCACCGTTCCTCACGAATACGGCGTTGCCGACATGGTCATCGGGGACTCGCCCCTCGCAGCGCTGCTGGCGGGTATCGACCGGTTCGAACCCGACGAGGTCGTCGACCTCTCTGACCAGCCCGTTCTCGACGCCCGGAGCCGGCTGCTGCTGGCCGCCTGCACCCTGTCGGTGGGCCTCCCGTACCGAGGGGCGGGGTTCTCCTTCGAGGTGCCGCCCCGCCCGCCGCTGGCCGCCAAGCCGTCGATCGCCGTCATCGGCACCGGCAAGCGCACCGGCAAGACGGCCGTGGCCGCCGAGCTCGCCCGCAGCCTGACCGGCGCCGGCCGGCAGCCCGTCATCGTGGCCATGGGTCGCGGTGGGCCGGCCGAGCCGGAGGTCGTCGACCCCGCCAAGTTCGACCTTTCACCCGAAGCGCTGCTGGCGCTGGCCCTCTCCGGCCGCCACGCCGCCAGCGACCATCTCGAAGACGCCCTCACCGCCGGCGTCGTCACCATCGGAACCCGCCGTTGCGGCGGTGGCCTGGCCGGCGAACCAGCCAGCGCGACCTTCGCGGCCGGCGTCGAACTGGCCAACGAGCGGCCCGAGGAGTGGCTCATCCTCGAGGGTTCGGGCACCAGCATCCCGCCCGTCCACGCCGACGCCACGATCTGCGTCGTTGGCGCCCCTTCGGCCTCTGACCAGGAGCTTCTTCTGGGCTATCTGGGTGCTTACCCTCTGTTGCTGGCCGATCTGGTCGTGATTACACTGGTGGAACAACCGCTTGCCGATTTGGGCGCGGTGGCAGCCCTCGAGGATCGCATCCGGGGGCTCGTTCCAGGGGTTCCGGTCGTTCACACCACGTTCAGGCCGCGGCCTCTTGGGTCGATCTCCGGACATTCCGTCTTTTTCACCACTACGGCTCCCGTGGCCGTGGCGGGGATTCTGGCAGCGCACCTCGAGACGTATGGCGCCACGGTCGTCGGTCACAGCTCTTCGCTGGCAAACCGTTCCCGGCTCGCCAGTGATCTGCAGAGCGCCGGCCAGGCAGACGTACTCGTCACCGAGCTGAAAGCGGCAGCCGTTGACCTCGCCACCCGGTTCGCCCTGGAGCGGGGGATGCGGGTCGTCTACTCCGACAACCAGCTGGTGGCCACCGGAGGCGACGGACCGCTGGAAACGCTCTTCCCCTCCGTGGCCGACCTGGCGGCGGAACGGTTCCGGGCCGGCCCTCGCAGATGACCCAGTGCCCATGAGATCTCAATGACGCAAAACCCCCGCCACATCGTCATCTCCGACGAAGAGCATGCCCTGCCGTACTCCAAAGGGCTGATGGCCAGCTCGATCATGGCCACCGGGCTGGCCCCGGCGCGGGCGTTCCACGTGGCGGAGCAGATCGAGGATCGCCTCCACGAACGGGGGATGGCCTCGATCACCCGGGCGGAGCTGTCCGAGCTGGCCAGCGAGGTGCTCGTGCGCGAGGTCGGGCAGCGTTACGCCGACTCCTTCGCCAAATGGCAGGTACTGAACCGGATCGACCAGCCGCTGATCATCCTGATCGGCGGCGCCACCGGCGTCGGGAAGTCGACCGTGGCCAGCCAGCTGGCCGGCCGGCTCGGCATCACCCGGGTCATCCCCACCGACGCCATCCGGGAAGTCATGCGCTCCATGTTCAGCGAGGAGCTGATGCCCACGCTGCACACGTCGAGCTTCGACGCCGACCACCTCGTGCGCCACCCGCTGCCCCGCAACGTCGATCCGGTGATCATCGGATACCGGGAGCAGGCGCAGGCCGTGGCGGTGGGGGCCGAGGCGCTCATCCGCCGGGCGGTGGCGGAGAACACCGACCTCATCCTGGAGGGCGCCCATCTCGTGCCCGGCTTCGTCGACCCGGCCGAATTCAAGGACGCCTTCGTCGTCCAATTCGTCATCGCCGTCGACGACGAGGAGGCCCACCGGTCGCACTTC
>JAICGL010000197.1 GCA_025923175.1 Acidimicrobiia bacterium | reverse complement strand
TCATCGGAGCTCCGGGAGAACCTTGGCGGCGAACGTGTCGATGAAGCGGTCCTGCGTCTGGCCGACGTGATGGACGTACAGCCCGTCGAACCCGAGGGCGGCCAGGGCAGCGAGGTCGGCGGCGTGGCGGGCGGGGTCGGCGGAGACGAGGACGGCGTTGCGGACGTCGTCGGGCCGGACGTGGGTGGCGGCGGCGTCGAACTGCTCGGGCAGCTCGAGGTTCCAGTTGAGATCCGACGAGAACACGTTGCTGCGCCACTGGTCGTGGGCGATGGCGAGCGCCTCGTCCTCCGATTCCGCCCACGACAGATGCACCTGGAGCAGCGCCGGTTTCCCGTCGCCGCCACCCTCCCGGAAGGCGGCGAGTACCCGGCGCAAGGCGTCGGCCGGCTGGTTGACGGTGATGAGGCCGTCGGCCCACGAGCCGACCGTGCGGGCCGTGGCGTCGCTGACCGCGGCGCCGTAGAGGCCGGGCGGGGTCGAGGGGCGCGACCACAGCCGGGCCCGGTCGACGGTGACGAGCCCGTGGTGGGTCACCTCCTCGCCGGCCAGCAGCGCCCGGAGGACGGCGACGCATTCGAGGAGGCGGGCGTCGCGAGTGGCTTTGTCCGGCCACCGGTCGCCGGTGATGTGCTCGTTGACGGCCTCACCCGACCCGAGCGCGGCCCAGAACCGGCCGGGGTGCATGTCGGCCAGCGTGGCCATGGCCTGGGCTGTGATGGCCGGGTGGTAGCGCTGCCCGGGTGCGGTCACCACGCCCATCGGCAGGCGGGTCGCCTGCAGCGCCGAGCCGAGCCACGACCAGGCGAAACCCGAATGCCCCTGCCGCACGCTCCAGGGGGCGAAGTGGTCGGAGCACATGGCGGCGTCGAAGCCGGCGTCCTCCGCCCGTTGCACGGCAGCCAGCAACGCCGACGGTGAAAGCTGCTCGTGGGAAGCGTGAAACCCGACCGTGGGCATCAGCACAGGCGTACCCGCCGCCGACCCGGGTCATTCGTCGGCGTCGGGTCGGGTAGAACTGCCGGATGCCGTGGTGGCGCAGCGCCGTCGTCTACCAGATCTATCCCCGCTCCTTCGCTGACGGCGACGGGGACGGGGTGGGCGATTTGGCCGGGATCCGGTCCCGGCTCGACCACCTGGTCGACCTTGGTGTCGATGCCGTCTGGCTGTCGCCGATCTACCGGTCTCCGATGGTCGATTTCGGCTACGACGTGAGCGACCACTGCGCTGTGGACCCCGTCTTCGGAGACCTCGCCACCTTTGACCGGCTGCTGGCCGACTGCCATGCCCGGGGCCTGCGGCTCCTCCTCGACTGGGTGCCGAACCACACCAGCGACCAGCACCCCTGGTTCGTCGAGTCGCGCTCGTCGCGGCACTCCCCGAAGCGGGACTGGTACATCTGGCGGGACGGCAGCCCCGAGCGTCCGCCCAACAACTGGCTGGCGGCGTTCGGAGGTCCGGCCTGGACCTGGGACGCCAACACGTCGTCGTGGTACCTGCACCTCTTCCTTCCCGAACAGCCCGATCTCAACTGGCGCAATCCCGATGTCGTTGCCGCCCAGCACGGCGTGCTCCGCTTCTGGCTTGACCGGGGCGTCGACGGGTTCCGGGCCGACGTCGTCCATCTCATCGGGAAGGACGAGGCGCTGCCCGACCAGCCAGAGGAGCTGGCCCACCTCGACCTGGTGGGCGTGCATGACCATCCGAGCACCCATGGCCTCCTGAAGGGCATTCGGGCGCTGATCGACTCCTACCCGGGTGAGCGGATGATGGTTGGCGAGGTCAATCTCGGCTCGGCCGAGCTGGTGGCACCGTATTACGGCAGCGGCGACGAGCTGCCCCTGGTGTTCAACTTCGCCCTGCTCTACGCCCCCTGGGATGCCGCCCGGTGGGCGGCCGTCGCCACCGAGTCGGAGCAGGCTCTGGGCGACGGGGACGCCTGGCCGGTGTGGGTCCTGTCCAACCACGACCAGGTCCGCCACCGCAGCCGCTACGCCGGATCGGAGGCCCGAGCCCGCGTCGCCGCCGTCATTCTGCTCACGCTGCGCGGCACGCCGTTTCTCTTCGCCGGTGAAGAACTCGGCCTCGAAAATGCCGAGGTGCCTGACGATCGGCGTGTCGATCCGGGCGGCCGCGACGGCTGTCGCGCTCCCATTCCCTGGACGGCGGAGCCACCCCACGGCTGGGGGCCGTCCCCCTGGCTGCCGTTCCCGCCCGACGCCGCAGCCCGCTCGGCCGCCACGCAGTCCGCCGACCCGGCGTCCATCTTCTCGCTCTACCGCCGCCTGCTCCGCCTCCGCCGCGCCAGTCCCGCCCTCCAAGGAGGCAGCTGGCACCTCATGCAGGCGACCGAAGACCTCCTGGTCTACGAACGGCGGGCGGGTGACGACCGGCGCGTCGTGGTGGCCAACTTCGGGCCCGTCGCCCATGAGGTGTCAGTGGCCGGCCGCTGGACCGTCGATGTCTCCACGTCGGAGCATCGCGGCGGCATTCCCTGGCACGGCACCGTCGACGCGGAAGCCGCCGTCGTCCTCTCGCCGAACAGCGACAACGAGATCATGGTTGAAAGATGACCCGCCACGTCGTGTTGGTTGGCCTGATGGGCGTAGGGAAAAGCACGGTCGGCCGCGAGTTGGCCGCCCTGCTCAACCGTCCACTCGTCGACAACGACGAGCAGGTCGTCGCAAAGACCGGACTCACCGTGGCCGAGATCACTGCACGCGCCGGTATCGCGGAGATGCGCCGACTCGAGGGCGAGGCTCTCGCCGAGGCCCTGGCGTCTGCGGTTCCTGCTGTCATCACCGTCGCAGCCGGGGTGATTCTGGATGACCAGGCGCGGCTCTGGCTGCAGAAGCCGTTTGTGGTGTGGCTCCGAGGCGATCCCGCCGTGCTGGCGGCTCGAGTCGCCCGAGACCCAGTCCGGCCGCTGCTCGGCGACGACCCCGAAGCGGTTCTGCGCGCGATGGAGCAACAACGACATCGCCTCTTCGCCGAAGTCGCGGATTACGTCATCGACATCGATCAGCGGTCGCCCGCCGACGTGGCCGCAGCGATCGCCGCCCGCGTCCGAGGACTCCCTACTGCCGGCGAGTTCCACGAGTGAGCACGTCAGTTGTCTCCGAAGGGCGCGTACCGAGACAGCCGAAGCGGGTCGCGGCCGCGTAGCGAAGTCGCCGCCCACGACGAGTCGGGAGGAGAGGCGGCGGGGCAGCGTGAACGACACCAGCAAGTTCCCTCCAAACTTCGGCCACGAGATCGGCCACGTTGCGGCTACGGGCGATTCTCGGTTCGGACCACCTCGAACGTGGGGGGGTTCGCCACGTCCGGCTGGAGGTAGTTCCAGTTGAGGGCGTTGTCGCGCACGCTGATCTGGTTCAGCCGCCAGGTGCCCTGTTCCGAGTAGCGGGGAACGGTGACGGTGGCTTCGTAGAGCGCGTCGCGAGCGGTGCCGGACACGAAGCGCAGTCGCCCTTCGACCATCTGCTGGGACGGGCTGAGGAAGAACAGCTGGTAGCTCATCCACGGTTCGGCGAAGCCCTCGGTCGTGGTCAGACCAGAGAGGTCGTCCGTGACGTGCACGGTGGCGGTGACGGTCGCCGCGCTGGCGGACGTGTCGATGGACGGGGGAGTGATCGCCACGGAGACGACGGTGGGCGGGTTCTCGTCGCCGGGGGCGACCTGGGTGAAGCCGGCCGAGGGGAAGTTGGCCCCGAACCCGTTGAGATTGCGGGCGTTGTCGATGACCTGCACGCCGGCCGACCACCAGCCCTGGTGGGCGTAGCGGGGGATGGTCAGCTTCCCTTCGTAGACGCCGTCGTGCTCGTCACCCGAGACCCGCTGCAGGAAGCCGCCGGTGTTGGTGTTGCGGTTGCTGACCCCGGCGTTGACGGACGCGACACCCGTTCCGTGGTCGACGACCCGGGCCGACACCCGCACCTCGGCCGGCCCCAGGGAGGTGTCGATCCGGTCGGGGGTCACCGACAGCCCGACCACCTCGGGCGCATCGGCGTCGCCGACGCCTATCTGTTCGAACGTCGTGGGGAACCCGGCCTGGGCCAGCACGGCGCCATCGATGTTGACCCGATTGCCGACATTGTCGGACATCGTGATGCTGCTCAACCGCCAGATTCCCGGTGGGCTGTTCGGCGGGAGAACGGCGTAGGAGCGGTAGATCCCGTCGAGTCGGTCGCCGGCGATCCGGTCGCTGTCGCGGAAGAAGACGTTGAGTCCGAGGTGTGTGAGTTGCCCGGCCGGGTTGGCGAAGATCACCTGCGTCTCACCCTCGCCCCGCCAGGACGGCGGGTTGAGACCATGACCGGCGAGGTCGTCGGTGATGTTGGCCCGGAACTTGACCGTGGCGGGCCCGTTCGACGTGTCGATCGTCGTCGGACCGAAGGCCAGGTGGCGGAGAACGGGGGCGCGCACGTCGCCGCCCTGGGGCATCATCCCCACGATCCGACCGTTGAGCAGCCCGGCAGTCATGGATCCCTTGAACTCGGCGTCGCCGAAGGTGAAGACCCCGCCGTCGGCGGCGCCGAGCCAGTACCCGTTGCCCGTCGCCGTGGCCGCCATTCCGACGATCGGCTCGGCCAGGCGGATGTTCCCGGTCGACCCTTTGAAGGTGGCGTCACCGAAGCAGAAGATCCCCCCGTCGGACGCCACCATCCAGTAGCCGTTTCCGGTTGCCGTGGCGGCCATCCCGACGATCGGCTGGGTGAGCGTCAGGTTTCCGGTGGAGCCTTTGAAGGCGGCGTCACCGAAGGAGAAGATCCCGCCGTCGGACGCCACCAGCCAGTAGCCGCGTCCGGTCGGGGTAGCGGCCATTCCGGTGATCCGCTCCTTCAGGACCAGGTCTCCGGTCGAGCCATGAAAGGTGGCGTCACCAAAGCTGAAGATCCCGCCGTCAGCGGCGACCAGCCAGTAGCCACGGCCGTTTGGGGTCCCGGCCATCCCGACGATCGGTTTGTTCAGCCGCAGGTTCCCGAGCGACCCGAAGTAGCCGGCGTCGCCGAAGGTGAAGATCCCGCCGTCGGACGCCACCAGCCAGTACCCGAGCCCGCTCGGGGTACCGGCGATGTCGACGACCGGCTTGGTGAGACGGAAGTCACGCGGCTGCCCCGCCGCCGCCGCACCGCCGAAGGTGTAGATCTTCCCGTCGGAGGACGCCATGACATAGCCGCCCTGCGCGGCGCCGCCGACCGGTCCGCCCTCCGAACCGTCGAACTGCAGCTCGGCCGGGTCGACCGATGCGGTCGGAACCCCGTTCGACAATCCGCCGGCCTCACCCGGCGGGTTGGAGAGATCGGAGGTGGCCGCCACCGCCCGGGCCGGCGAGATGAGGGCGAAGCCGCCGCAGAGGACCACGGCGGCAAGGACGGCGCGCGGGGCGCGTCGAAGCTGCGGAGGGAACTGCATGCCCATCAGTTCGCCGTCTGCTCGTAGCCGCCTCCCGGTCCGGTCAAACCGACGCGGGCACGCATTCCGTGACACTTGCCGCGGTCAATCCAACACCACGTGGTGAGGTCCGGGCTGGTCGATCTCGCCGGAGGATTGTTCCTTTTGCGGCGCAGGGTCCGGTCGCATCGACGGGGCGGTGACGACGGCTGAGGCCAAGCCGGGCGGGCGGACTAGCCCGCTTGGCGCGGTCCGGGCCTAGCCCGCCACCTCGCAAAAATGGCCCGGCGAAACGGTCCAATCTCGGCCGGGAATTGCCGACAGGTCCTTATCACGTTCTTTAGGTGGCTGAGAGAGGTTTCCCGATGAAAGCCGTTGCATCCCGGGTCCGTCGCCGTCGGATGGCTCCTCGCATGTTCGTTGCGTCGCTGTGTGCGGCGCTGACCGGAGCGCTCCTCGCCGGCCCGGCACTGCCCTCGGCGCAGGCGGTCTCCACCGTCACCGTCGTCGTCCAGACCGTTCCGGGCTCCGACCAGGCTGTCGAAGAGGCGATCGACCGGCTCGGCGGCCACGTTGACGTGGCGTTACCGATCATCGACGGGTTTGCCGCAAGCATTCCCGCGAACCACTTGGACGCGCTCGAAGCAACCCCCGGGGTCACGGCGGTCACCCCCAACCGCGAAGTCACCTTCTCTGGCCAGTACGGGGAGGGCAGCGGCGGCGCCAGCGCCGTCTACACCGACGTCCTCCGGGCTTCGAAGACGTGGGATTCCGGCCACTCGGGCCAGGGTGTCGGCGTCGCGGTCATCGATACCGGTATCAACCCGGTCGGTGACCTGGCGGGCAAGCTGGTGGGCGGAATCGACCTGACCAGCGAAGCAAACAACGTCGACAGCTTCGGGCACGGCACCTTCGTCGCCGGCCTGATCGGCGGTTCCGGCGCCGCCCCCAATGGGGCCGTCAAAGGTGTAGCACCCAATGTCAAGCTGATCTCGGTCAAGATCGCCGGGGCCGACGGCTCCACCGACCTCGTCCGGCTCATCGCGGCGCTCGACTTCGTCGCGACCACCCGCGACGTCTTCGGTACCCGGGTCGTCAACCTCTCCCTCTCGGTCGCCCCGCTGGCGCCGTACCAGAACGACCCGATTGACATCGCGGTCGAGCGGGTGTGGCACTCGGGCGTGGTCGTCGTCACGGCGGCGGGCAACCGGGGCAACACCGCCGGCGCCGTCACCTCGCCGGGTGACGATCCCTTCGTGATCACGACCGGGTCAAGCGACGACCGCACCACCCTCAGCCCCGGCGATGACACGCTCGCCTCGTTCTCCAGCGTCGGCCCCACCGCCGACGGGATTGCCAAGCCCGATATCGTCGCTCCCGGCAAGTCGGTCGTCTCGCTCCGGGCCGCTGGCTCGACCATCGACCAGGCCAACCCGGGCGCCCGGATCGGAACCGAGTACTTCAAGGGCTCCGGTACGTCGTTCTCGGCGGCGCTCACCAGCGGGTCCGCTGCCCTGGTGCTGTCCCGGACCCCGGGGCTCACCCCCAACCAGGTGAAGGCTCGCCTGACCGGCAATGCCCGCGGCGCCGGGAACATCGTTCCGGCCGCCGGACGAGGCGCAGGCGCCCTTGACGCCTATGCCGCCACCATCAGCAACGACACCACGGCCGCCAACAACGGACTGACGCCCGGGTCGCTGCTCGGGGTCTCCGGAAATGACGTCATCCCCGCCGGTTCCTCGTGGGGTGGCTCGTCGTGGGGTGGCTCCTCGTGGGGTGGTTCCTCGTGGGGTGGCTCGTCGTGGGGTGGTTCCTCGTGGGGTGGTTCCTCGTGGGGTGGCTCGTCGTGGGGTGGTTCCTCGTGGGCCGGGTCGTCCTGGGCCGGGTCGTCGTGGGCGACGGCCTCATGGGGTGTCGGGTGAGC
>JAICGL010000196.1 GCA_025923175.1 Acidimicrobiia bacterium | reverse complement strand
CGTTGCTGAGGGCGACGGTGGTGATGTCGGCCACGAAGACGTGGACGTCGCCTTTGAGGACGATCCCGGCCAGGTCCTTGTGATCCCGCAGCCAGGCCTTGACCAGGGTGTCGTTGGCCTTGAGCGCTTCGACCAGGGCCTGGCGGTTGTCCTTCAGGGCGTCGGTGATGACACGGCCGAGACCGCCGGCGTCTTCGGGTGAACCCGGCTTCTGCACGGCGCCGGCGATGACCCTGGCCAGCTCCTTGTTCTCGACGAGGGCGGCGGTCACCACTTTCTTGCTCGGACCGTCGAACGCCCGGGTCAGGCTGCGGGGGTCCCGGTAGAGCGACAGACCGCGCATCAGCATGGTCTTCACCCCCCGGCGGCGCACCACGACCTTGTCGCCGACCAGCGAGACCGTCGAGTCGATTCCTTCCGCCGCAACGGCCGCTTCGTCCATCCGGTGCTGTCCTGTTCCCCGAGGCTTTGACCGCCAAGGTTAGGGCAGACCGGCTCCGGCTCGGTCCCGGTCGGGGCGGTAGCGTTCGGGCGACCGTGGACGAGAGAAGGGGGCGCAGTGACTGCCGCGTCGGACAGCGACTACACACCGGCCTACACGCTGGACAACACCTGGGAGGCGGCCAGGGAACGGCTGGAGACGCTGGAGGTCTCCTGTGATCCATTCACGGCGTCGCATCTCGACAAGGTCGGGGTGGCGCCGGGCTGGCACTGCCTCGAGGTCGGGGCCGGCGCAGGGTCGGTGGCTCGAATGCTGTGCGAGCGGGTCGGGCCCGACGGGCGGGTCGTGGCCGTGGATCTCGAACCGACGCTGCTCGCCGACCTCTCGTTGCCGAACCTCGAGGTGCGGCGCCTCGACGTCGTGGTCGACGAACTCCCCGAGGCGGCGTTCGATCTCATCCACACCCGGTTGGTCCTGGTTCACATCCCCCAGCGCAACGAGCTGATCCCGAAGCTGGTCCGTTCGCTCCGCCCGGGCGGCGTGCTGCTGCTCGAGGAGTGCGACCTCACGAAGGCCATGACCGCGGACGACGGCGTCTTCCGGCCGTCGTTCGAGGCGATGTACCGGCCGGTCCTCGAAGCCGGCCTCGACATCTACTGGGCCCCGACCATGCCCGGCCTCGTCGAAGCCGCCGGGCTCGTCGACATCGTGGAGCTCCGGGAGCTCCACACCTTCACCGGCGGGTCGCCACTGGCCGAGTTCTGGCGGATCACCTACCGGCAGTTCCTGGAGACCCAGCCCTACACCGACGCCGAGCGGGCCATCATGGAAGAAGGCGCGGCGGCCATCGCCCGGCCGGGCGGCCAGTACGTCTCGTGGGAGTGGATCACCGTCTGGGGCCGCCGACCCTGATCTCCCCTTCTCCGACAGGCCGGCGGGCATAGCGGCCGACACCTGACAATCCGGCTGGCAGGGCGACTCGGTCGCGACATCGCCCTCAGCTGCCCGGGCCGTCCGCCGATCAACCATCGGTGATCCCGGTGGATGTCTCTCGCACCTTCGCGGCGGAACGCTGGCTGGCCGTCGGGCAGTCAGGCCATGCCGACGCACGCACCGCCGGCCACGATGCCGCCGCCACGGCGCTGGCCGGGCCCGATCCCAAGCTGCTCATCGTCTTCTGCTGCGAGGCGTACGACCTGGCCGCGCTGGTCGAGGGGATCAGGGAAGCAGCCGGGGACACGCCGATGATCGGCTGCTCCACGGCCGGGGAGATCTCCACCGCCGGGCCGGGTGATGCCGGGGTGGTCGTCACCGCCCTGGGAGGCAACGGGTTCGACGTCGCCACGGCCACCGCCGATGCCGCCGGGGGGCGCCTCCGGGAGGCGGGCGCCGAGGTGGCGGGCTGCATCGACCACGTGACCGACAAGGCCCACCGGGTGCTGCTGCTCCTCACCGACGGGCTCGCCGGCGACCAGGCCGAGATCGTGCGAGGCGCCTACCGGGTCGTCGGCGCCGAGGTGCCGCTCGTCGGTGGGTGCGCCGGCGACGACCTGCGCATGGCGGGCACCGCCCAGCTTCACGACGGCAAGGTCCTGCGTCACGCCGTCGTGGCCGCGGCCATCGCCTCCGATGCGCCGCTCGGGATCGGCGTCCGTCACGGCTGGCGCCGCGTCGGGTCGCCCATGCTCGTCACCCGCAGCGAGGGGAACCGGGTCCACCTGCTCGACGACGCCCCCGCCCTCGACGTGTACCTGCAACGGCTCGGGGCGCCGCCGGCGGCGTGGGAGGACCCGCAGGCCTTCACCCTCTTCGCCATGACCCACCCGCTCGGGCTCAGCCGCCGCAGCGGCGAGGAGGTCCGCTTCGTGGCCGGCGCCGACTTCGCCGACCGGTCGATCCAGTGCATCGCCCAGGTCCCCCAGGGCGGGCTCACCTGGTTCATGGAGGGCAGCGACGCCTCCGTCCTCGAGGCGACCGACGGCGCCTGCCACGACGCGCTGGCCGCGCTCGACGGGCGGCCGCCGCTCGGGTTCGTGGCCTTCGACTGCATCGCCCGGCGCGGTGTGCTCGGCGAGGGGGGCATCCGCTCCGAGGTCAACCGCATCGCATCCTTCGCCGGCGGCGCACCGGTGGCCGGCTTCTACACCTACGGCGAGATCGCCCGCACGCACGGCATCGGCGGCTTCCACAACCAGACGCTCGTCGTCCTCGCGCTGGCGTGAGCCCGAGCGCATCGGGACCGGCCCCGAAGGAGACCACCGGCAACTCCGAGTGGCACGCCCAGCAGCTGGCCGAGTTCCTGGCCGCCGTCTCCGTCTACGAGGACGAACCGGCCGCCCTCGACGGCGCTGTCGAACGGGCCGCCGAGGCGATGGAGGCCGAGGTCGCCGCCGCCGTGCGGGACGGGTCGGTGCTGGCCTCGGTGGGCTTCCGGGCCGGGCACGTCCCCGTCGATGCCCTCAACGCCGCAGTCGCCGCCGCGGGCGGCTGCGGACGGGCCGGCGGCGGCCCGGGCGAGGTGCCCGTCCTCAAGGTGGCGGGCGTGGGCGACTGCGCCACCCTGGCCGTCCCGATCGACTGCACCACGACGCTGCTCGTCGCCCGTTCCGGTGACCCGTTCGCCTCCGATGAGGGACTGCTCCTGCGGGGCATGGGCCGGGTGCTGGGCCAGGCGCTGCGCATGCTGCGGGCGCTCGACAACGAGCGGGCGCTGCACGCCCAGGCGCTGGCCCACATGGAGGAGAACCAGCGGCTCGTCGCGGTGCTCCAGGAGCGCCAGACGCTGCTGGAGCGGCTCTTCCGCATTCAGCGGTCGATCTCGCACCGCCTGCCGATCGGCGACGTGCTCGACTCGATCACCGAAGGGGCGGCCGAACTCGTCGGTGCCGACACCGCCAGCCTGCGCGTCATCGACGACGAGGATCACCACCGCACCCGCCTGCTCTCCGCGGCCGGCATCGACCGGGCGCTCATGGCCTCCCTCACCTCCGTCGCCATCGACCAGGGCGTGAGCGGGCAGGCCATCATGCGGGGCCGCCTCGTCATCGCTGAGGACTACGCCGCCTTCCCCTACGCCCACCAGGCCCTCGCCACCCATGGCGTGCGCTCGGCCATGGCCGCGCCCGTCTACCGCTCCGGCGTCGTCGTCGGCAGCCTCCTCGTCGGGTCGTTCGAGCCCCGCAGCTACTCCCCCGCCGAACAAGAGGTGCTCCTCGCCTTCGCCGAGCACGCCTCCCTGGCGCTCAACGACGCCGCCGCCGTCGACGGGATGCGCCGGGCCTTCGACGACGCCATGCACCAGGCCACCCACGACCCGCTCACCGGGCTGCCCAACCGCAGCCTGGTCATCGACCGGCTCGACCAGGCGCTGGCCCGGTCGCAGCGGACGGGCGGGCGGGTGACCGTCCTCTTCGCCGACCTCGACCGCTTCAAGGTGGTCAACGACTCGTTCGGCCACTCCGTCGGCGACGGCGTGCTCCTGTCGATCTCCGAACGGCTCCAGGCCATGGTGCGGCCCGATGACACCGTCGGCCGCCTGGCCGGCGACGAGTTCGTCATCATCTGCGAGGACGTCGGCGACCGGGAGGCCCTCGACATCGCCGAGCGGGTGGCCGACGCCGTGGCGCAGCCGATCCTGCTCGGCGGGCGGGAGACCGTCATCACCGCCAGCATCGGCATCGCCCACGCCGAGCCCGGCACCCGGGCCGACGACATGCTGCGCGACTCCGACGTCGCCATGTACCGGGCCAAGGAGCGGGGCCGGTCCCGCATCGAACTGTTCGACGCCGAGATGCGCCGCCGCATGATCGACCGCCTCGAGATGGAGCGGTCGCTGCGGAGCGCCATCGGCGCCGGCGAGCTGCGCCTCGACTACCAGCCGATCGTCGCCTTCGACGACTGGGAGGTGGTGGCCGCCGAAGCACTGGTGCGCTGGCATCATCCCGAGCGGGGGTTGGTGGAACCGGCGGAGTTCATCCCCCTGGCCGAGGAGAGCGGCCTCATCCTGCCGCTCGGCCGGTGGGTGCTGGGCGAGGCCTGCTCGCAGCTGGCCGCCTGGCGGGCCGCCGGCCGGACGCAGCTGCGGGTGACCGTCAACCTCTCCGCCCGCCAGTTCGCCGATCCCGACCTCATCGATGTCGTGGCCGAGGCGCTGGCCCGGGCGCAGCTGCCGCCCGACGCCCTCTGGCTGGAGATCACCGAAAGCGTCCTCATGGAGGAGGTGACGGCCACGGCCGACACCCTCCTCGCCCTCAAGCGGCTCGGCGTGCAACTCGCCGTCGACGACTTCGGCACCGGCTACTCGTCGCTCAGCTACCTGAAGCGGTTCCCCGTCGACATGCTCAAGATCGACCGGTCGTTCATCGACGGGCTCGGCACCGACCCGGAGGACGGCGCCATCGTTCTCGCCATCGTCAGCCTGGCCCAGGCGTTGCGGCTCGGTGTGGTGGCCGAAGGAGTGGAGCACTTCCACCAGCTCGAGGTGCTGCACCGCCTGGGCTGCGACGCCGTGCAGGGGTTCCTGCTGGCCCGGCCCGGTCCGGGGGACGGGCTGCCGGCGCAGGCGCCGCCGGCGCTGCTCACCTCCGTGGGCTAGCAGGCGGCCGATCGGGGCTGCGCCAGCGTGATCGTCGGTGTGTTTCCGGCGGTCAATGTCAGCGCCGCGACACAAGGAAATGCGCAAAGGGTCCAAACGCCCCAATGCGCGTCGCGCGCTCGTTTTCGGCGTATCCGGACGGGTAGGCCGTGACGGACCAACTCGTCGCAATTCAGCGGAAAGGGTTTGCACCGCATGCGCCGTAGACACGTACTCCTCACCACAATCCCGGCATGCGTCGCCGTTTTCTGGCTCGCCTGCGCCCCGGCCAACGCCAACCGGCTCGTACCGGTCCCGGCTCCCGATGCGACCGCCTCCGGTGTGGCCGCCCAGGTCGGTTCCCTCGTCGACGTCTCCCGCACCGGCGCCACCGCCGGTTCGAGCACCGCCTCGTCGGAGGCGTCCGTCATTCGCGTCGCCGAAGAGCCGCTCCTCGGCCTCGGCGGCACCCAGCAGGGCGACGGGCAGACCGGCGGTGCACTGCTCGACACGCAGTCCACCCTGCCGGCCCGGGTCCAGCTCGCACCGTGGGCGGCGTCCGCCAGCGGCACCGGCACCTCGACCCGGCAGGGGACGAGTTCCGCCGCCGTCGCCCGGGCCGCCGTTCCCGACGTCGCCCACGCCAATGTCCTGACGTCTGACTCCCAGGCGACCCACACCGGCCAGCAGAGCAGCGCCACCGCCGTCACCGAGGGCTTCCAGCTCGGCATCCTCGACGCCATCCGGCTCGTGCTGCTCCATTCCGAGGTGTCCTCGGAAGGTGGAGGTAGCTCCTACCTGGTCGGCCTCAACGGCATGGAGATCGGCACCGACGAGCAGCTCGGCGCCACCCCGCTGTGCGCCCTGGCCGCTCCCGGGTTGCTGTCGCTGTCCTGCCTGACCGCATCGGGCGGGAGCGGCTCGACCGTGACCGAGGCCGCCTCCCAGGTGGCCGGGATCACCCCTGCGCTCGAGGCGCTGAGCATCATCGACCCGGTCGCGGCGTTCACCTCCTCTGCCACGGCGGGGACAGGCGAGCCGGCCACCGCCGCCGCTCCGGCGGAGGCAATCGCCCCCCAGGCGGCCGAAACCGAAACCAGCCGGGCCACGGCGCCTGACGCGGTTGCCGGTGCCGGTAGCAGTGCGCTGCCCCGGACCGGAGCGACCATCGCCTCGCTGGCCGCCCTCGCCGGTGCGCTGCTGCTGTTCGGTGTGGCGCTACGCCGCTTCCGGCTCCGGCCTTCGGCGGTCATGGGCACCTCGTAGTAGCTCCTCCCCCAAACCGCTGGCTCTTTCCGGCGCCAGCGCACAACGATCAGCGGGGTCCGGTTCCCTCCCCCTCCGGGCCCCGCTGGTCTTTTTCTGGGAGGCGTCCGGCTCAGGCGTCTCCGTTGGCCGGGTCGGTGAGGCTGCGGTGCAGAGCACCCATCGTGGCCGCCGTCCGGCGGAGATGGCCTGGCAGCGGTCCGGGCAGGCGGTCCTCGAAGATCGCGGTCAGGGACTCGTAGTACCAGAGATTGTCCTCGGGGGTTTTGCCGGGAAAGCGTTCCCACAACGCCAGCCCGAGGGTCTCGAGGTCGGCCACGATCGCCTGGGCGTTGTGAACCTTGTCGGAGCATGACACCAGCAGCGCGGCGTCGCCGGGCGGGAGGTCGCGAAGATGCTGCAGGTACTGCTCTTTCCGTTCCCGCCACGAGGCCTTGGCCTCCCCGGCCGGCACCCGGGCGTCGGTACAGGCCAGCACGATGCGCAGGACCTCGCCCCCGAACAGCTCGCCGATGACCGGCTCGTGCTCCGTGCCGCAGTCCTCCACGGTGTCGTGCAGCAGCCCGGCGATGGCCTGATCCTCGTTGCCGCCGTAGGTGAGCACGATCGAGGCGACGCCGAGGAGATGGCTGAGGTACGGCACCGGCGTCCCCTTGCGGGGCTGGTGCCGATGGGCGGCAGCGGCATAGAGCAGCGCCTGTTCGAAGCGGGGCCCGAGCTCGACGAAGCCGGGATCCCGCCCGCCCGGCGCCGGGCACGGACGGGCGTCGAACCGGGCCATCAATTCGACAAATGTTGGCGGCGAGAGATCCATGGCCGCTCAGGCTACGGCGCTGCAGGGCCCTTCGCCGCTACCGTGCAGCTGTTGAGAACGGCGATCGACTGGCTCTTCCGCAACCGGCACACGGGACGGATCACCATCGTCCAGGCGCCCAACCTGGCCCTGTGGCTGTTCATAGCCGCCGCCGTCCTGCGGTCACTGCTCGACCCGACAGGCGGGCTTCGCAGCGCGCTCGACGGGCTGGCCACCATCGCCCTGGTGTGGTGGGCGGTCGACGAAATCGTCCGCGGCGTGAATCCCTGG
>JAICGL010000195.1 GCA_025923175.1 Acidimicrobiia bacterium | reverse complement strand
GCCTCGCGGACCGCCTGGGCCAACTCGACCGCCCCGGGGGTGTCGGAATGGACGCAGACGCAGTCGGCCCGCATCGGGATGTCCTTGCCGTTGATCGACTTCGCCTTGCCCTCGGTGATCACCCGCACCGCCCCGGCCGCCGCCTTCTCGGGGTCGTAGGCGACGTGCTCGCGGGTGATGATCAGGCCGCCCTCGTCGGTGTAGTCCAGGTCGGTGTAGTACTCGGCCAGGAAGGGCATCCCGCGCTTCGTGTAGACCTGTTCGTGAACGGTGCCGGCCATACCCATGAGCGGGACGCCACCGAACGCTTCGGCGGCGTCGGCGACGGCGTTGGCCACCGTCTCGTCCCGGGAGGCCACCCCGTAGAGAGCGCCGTGCGGCTTGATGTGGTTCAGCTCCATCCCGTTCGCCTCGAGGAAGCCTTTCAGTGCCCCCACCTGGTAGATGATGCAGGCGGTCAGCTCCTCAGGGTCCATCTTCATCTCCCGGCGGCCGAACCCCTGCAGATCCGGGTACGAGGGGTGGGCTCCCACCTTGACGCCGTGCCGCTTGGCGGCGACCACGGTCTTCTTCATGACCATGGGGTCTGAGGCGTGGAAGCCGCAGGCCACGTTGGCCACCGTGATGTAGGGCATGATCGCCTCGTCGTCGCCGCAGCGGTAGAGGCCGAAGCCCTCTCCCATGTCGCAGTTGATGGCCAGTGCCATGTCGTTCCCCCTTTGGGTCAGGAATGGGCGAACTTCGGCGTGTCGCCCTCGGGGTCGACGTAGACGTTGTCTCCGTCGATCTTCACGGGGTAGTTGGCGAGCGTCGGGTGCTTGGGGTTGATTCCCTGGCAGGTCTTCACGTCGAACTCCCAGAGGTGGACGGGGCATGTCAGCGACGTGCCGTCGAGGAGCCCTTCGGTCAGGTCGCCCTGCTGGTGCGGGCACTCGACCTGCGTAGCCCGCACGTCACCGCCGGGGAGGTGGACGACCAGGATTTTCTGGCCGTCCACCTCGAAGGCCTCCATGTCGCCTTCCCAGACGTCGTCGAGGGTGCAGACCTTCACGAACGCCATCTTCGGGAGTTACTCCTTGAAGCCGAGTTGGGAACGGAAGGCCCGCATCCGCTCGATGGCCGTCTCGGTGGCCTCGGGGTTCTCAGGCAGTTCGCCGCAGAAGGTGCTGACGGCCGCCTCGCCGAGCGGTATCCACTTGGACAGCCAATTTTCGAGGACGTCCTGATTGCCGGGCAGGAGCATCATCTCGACGAGGGCGGCGGTCCACCGCCGGGACCGTTCACTGTCCCGCAGGGCGGCATCGGCCAGCAGGCCGAGCAGCGTGTCATTGCTGCGGCGGGCGCTGACGGCGAACTGGCGCAGCCATGCCTCGTCGATGGCCGGCTTGGCGACGACGTTGAGGGCGAGGAACGCCTCGGCCCAGTCGTAGGCCACCAGCGCCTTCTCCATCAGCTCCCGGAAGCCCTGCCAGGCGGGCAGTTCCTCCCACAGCCGCCGCTCGTTTTCGCCGAAACCGGCGGCGGGATGGGCGATGGAAAGTTCCCTGGTCCGGTAAGCGGTGCGGGACACCCACCGCATGGCGTCGGCCGCCTGGAAGGCGGCGCAGTTGCCGATGGTGCTGGTCGGCGGGATGTGCACCAGATACGACGAGGCCATCTGCACCGTGTGCAGCAGGTACCGGCCGGGTGTGTAGAGCTGGGCCAGGGTGGTCACCCAGGCGTCGGACAGGCCGCCGTCGTGGTTCTCGCCGGAGTACTGCTCGAGCAGCCCGTCGACGGAGGTCTCCTGCCCGTCCTGGCGGATGTTGTACGTCCGGTAGACGAGCTCGTCGGGATCGCGGAAGCGGTCCCAGTCCTCGTGCTGGACGGGGCTCTGGTCGCGGTAGCGGGCGTACCACTCGGACATGAACCCTTGCGGGCCGCCCACCTCCCAGATGGTCTCGCTTCCCCGGCGGTGCCACAGCAGCTTGGTGGAGACAATCTCGTACTCGCTCGGCCGGCGTCGCTGGCCGGCCAGGTGGCTCCAGGTCTTGAGAGGGCGCAGCGGGGTCGGGGCTTCGGTGGTGTCGCTCATCTCGCCGTCCTTTGGCCGCTACAGCGGGTTCGCGAAGTAGAAGCGGATGTGGTCACTGGCCGTCTCGATCTGCCCGACGAAGGCCGGCATGTTGACCTCGAGCTCGGCCATGCGGAAGGGGCGGCCCAGCTCGGCCTCGAGGGTCTCGCGCCGGATGATGCACTCGGTGTCGACCTCGATGCGGACGTAGGAGCCCCGGTCGACGACCGTGACGTCCTTCCCGGCGTTGTCCTCCCGCACGGCGGCGACGACGGCGTCGGCGATCTCGCCGGCCTGGATGACCGGGCCGACGAGGTTCTTCGAAGGGCTGGTCGGCTCGCTCACCGCGGTCATGACTCCTCGCCTTCGAAGTAGAACTCGATGGTCTCCGTGGGCAGCAGCCCGGCGTCGCCGAGCTTGGCGTCGAGGGGGTACGGCTGGTCGGCGCCCATCCGGCGGGCCCGGATGGCCTTCCCCGGCTGGGGGGCGACGTGGATGCCGACGGAGTGGGCGGCGGCCGCCTCGGCTACCTCGGCCCAGGTGTTGTCGGTGTCGACCGGGACGAGCTTCAGCACGAAGTCGCCCCGGGAGTTGGACGAGATCGGAAAGAGCGCCATCGCTTATCCCGCCTTCCGTTCGGTCGTCTTGTACTTCTCCATCCAGGCGTAGCCGTGGGCGTCGTCGCCGCCCTCGCTCACCACGCCGAGGCCCATGTACTGCAGGACGCCGCCGAGGTCCGGCGGGTTGATCTTCCCGGCCAGGAAGCGGTCGACGATCGACAGGTGGCCCTCGTAGCGCTCGGGTTCCTGCTCGAAGATCCAGCGGTCGACCTCGGAGCCGAAGTGGTAGAGCCGGCCGTTGTGCTCGAGCGGGAAGTCGACGAGATGCTTGAACGGCGTACCGACCACCGGGATGTTCGACATGTTGCAGATGATGGGCAGCGTCCCAGGGACGGTCTTCTCGCCCCGGTCGTTCTTCAGGTTGTCGATGATGACGTCCCAGCACTTCCCGAAGGTGTCGTTCCACCCGGGGTACTTCTCTTCCAGCCAGTCCCGCTCGTCGGGCCCGACGCCGGCCGCCGGGTTGAACCACAGCGTCGGTCGCCACGACCACAGGCCGAGCTGCTGGCCGTGGTGGTGCTCGTCGAGGTCACGCAGGAAGATGTCCCAGTACCACGGCTTGTCGAGCCCGAGGTCCTGCAGGGAGCGGGCGAACTGGTCGACGATCCACTCCTGCATGAACTCCTTGAACGAACCCTCCCGGTGCTCGAGCGGCATGTAGTAGTCCATGGGCAGGCCGGTCAGGATGGTGAACAGCTTCCAGGAGCGCCAGAAGGCGATGTCGATGAGGTTCTGCGCCTTGTCCTTCTGCCCGGCCTCGATCATGGCTTGGAGGACCGGCGTGCCGATCTGGGCGTGGCGGGCCTCGTCTGACTGGATGCTCTGGATCAGCTTGGCGAACGTGTAGTCGCCGGCCCGGGCGGCGTCGGCCGACAGTCCGATGAACTGCAGGTTCGTGTAGCCGGTCTCGAACGCGAAGTTGGCCATGATGGCCGTGGCCAGGGCGTCGCGGGTCATGAGCATGTCGTCGAAGGCGTGGCGGGCGGCGACCATGCCCCAGTTCTCGGTGAACATCGCCTCGTGGGCCCAGTCGAAGTGGCGGTCCTTGGGGGCGTACTCGTGGGCGAAGTACAGCTGCAGCTGGGAGTGCCGGATCTCGTCGAGCGTCCCGAGCGTGGCCATGTTCCGCATGCCGGGGAAGCGCGACCAGCGGGAATAGCGCGACTCCTGCAGCGCGGCGTTGTACTCCACGACGGCCACCGCCGCGTAGTGGAGCTTGAGGATCGTGATCCAGCCGGGATCGGCGTTCTTGTACAGGTCGAGACGCTCGAGCGCCGCCTTCACGGAGTAGGCGCCGGCGTCCTTCTGGCGCTGCGTGTCGACGTACTCCCGGTAGCTGACCTTGTAGGGCTCGTCGTACTTCGACCAGGCGTCGTCAGGGATGCCCTGCCCGTCGCTGTGACCGACGGGGAAGAGCTCTTCCTGGCTGACGTAGGACGGGGTCCACTCAGTGGTACGAGCGAGGTCGTACCACTCGGCTCGGTCGAGCAACGGCATTGGTGCCTCCTCCGGTGGGCGCGCGTTTCGAGCGCGGCAAGGGGTCGAGCGGTCTTCGCTGGCGGGTCAGCTGCCGTGCAGGCTGTGGAGTGGGCCCTCGCCGCCCGGATAGCAGAACATCATGTTCGTGTAGAAGATGGCGAACGTCGTGGTCAGTGGGTCGGCCGGCCGCAACTGGTAGGTCGGGTGGTTCGGATCGAGGAACTCGAGCGACTCGACCGTGAACGTCTCGGCGAGGTCGGCGACGAAGGCGTAGCGGCCGCTGGTGAACTCGCCGTTCACGCGGGTGATGTAGCGCAGCTGCCCGTTGGCCCGTACCGGGTTGCCAACCTCCATCGTGCCGGTGGTGCGGATGATCGGCGATCCGTCCAGCGTGGTGGTCACCACCACCCGGCTCCCGTCGTGCTCGATCGTCGTCTCGGCCCCGGGGAAGGCCGGGACGCCGTGGGCCTCGGCGTAGCGGCCCATCGGCTCCGAGCTGTTGTAGTAGTGCGTCCACCAGCGGGCCGGGACCTCGGGGGCGGCGTCGAGGCCGGCCAGGTCGGCCCCGAGGTAGGTGAGCGAGTAGCTCCCGAAGGCGTCGTCCTGGCCGTGGCTCGACGTCTGGGCGGAATCGTCGACGCGGTACTGGTTGATGTAGACGGCGCGGTCGTCGGCCGGGGTCAGTCCCTCGGGCACGAGCTTGGCAACGGCATCCGGGTCGGCCGGTAGCCAGACGAGATACAGGCCGCGAGCGCCGACGATGACCTGCGGCGGGTGCAGAGCAGTTCCCATGAAACCCCCCTCATGGAGAACGATGAGGGCCGGAGTATTTCGTATACGGTACGCAGCGTCAAGCTATACTGGAGAATTGATGCTCGAGCCCATCGCCAACGGTCGCCGTAGCCTGGCCGACGAGGCCTATCAACGCATCACCGCCGCCATGCTGAGCGGGACGATCGCCCCGGGTGCCCGGCTGGTGATGGACGCTCTGGCGGAGGAGCTGGAGATCAGCCGGACGCCAGTGCGGGATGCACTGCGCCGCCTCGAACAGGAGGGTTTGATCGAGCCGGCCGGCCGGCGAGGGTTCGTCGTCCGGGAGATCGACGCCGAGGAGATCCGCCAGACGTATGAGGCCCGGGAGGCGATTGAAGGGTACGCCGCCCGGCTGGCGGCCCGCCGGGGTGCGCTGGCCGCCGCCGAGGTGCGGGAGGCGATCGCCCGAGCCGACGAGTTCGAGATCGACACCCCACTGGGGTCGTATCTCGCCAACCGGGCGGTTCACCGGTCGGTGGTGGCGGCGTCGGGCAACCGGATTCTTCTGGACCTCTTCGACGACCTGTGGGGTCGGGGGCTGGCCCACCAGATCTACGCCGGCTGCTTCCGGGGCGAGGACAGCCATGCCGCCCTGCGGCGCAAGCACCAGCCGATCGTCCGAGCCCTGAAGGCGGCCGACGGGGATGCCGCCGAAGCGGCGATGACCGCCCACCTGAGGGATGGTCTCGCCCTTCACCACCTCGACGCGAACTTGGGTGCGGCTGTCACGCCAGCTCGCTGAGCGCGTCAAATCCGATTGCGGAGTCTGGATAGCCTGGGGAAGATCAGAAGGCTGGGGTCGGCGACAGCTGCGCGCTCCGAGGTTTGCGCTTCGCGACTATCTTCATCGATAATGAAATCTACGAGAACTTTTGTCTCTGATCGTCCACCAAACTCCGGCCTGAAGCTGAAGGGGGTACCCCAAATCACGGTGGACTGGCAGGGCGATTGGATCGCCCAACGGGTGGGTCGCCCCGAGTTGGCGCCGCTGGACGCCGATGACATCGACGAATTGGCCGCCCTCCTCAACGAGGAGCGCTTTCCGGCTGGGACGACCATCTTCAAGGTGGGCGAGGCCCCGACCCGGATCGGCATCGTCCGCAGCGGGGCCGTGGAACTGTCGTGCATGCTCAACGGGCGGCGGGTCGTCGTCCAGATCCTCCGGCCGGGCGACGTGGTGGGCGACATCGGGCTCTTCCTCCGGATGACTGCCCCCTATGACGGGGTGGCCCTGGACGACACCGTCATCCTGACGGTCGACTCCCTCCACTTCCATCGCCTCCTCGAGGAGCGGCCGCGGCTGGCCCGGCGGTGGCTGGTCTCGATCTCCAGCCGCCTGGTCAGCTACCAGTCCCGCCTGTTCGAACTCCTCGCCGGGGGCCTCGAGGCCCAGATCGCCTCGGTCCTCATCCGCCGGGCGGAGCGCGGGGTCGTGAAGCTCAGCCAGAGCAACCTGGCCGAACTCGTCGGTGGCCGCCGGACGAGCGTGAACCGGGTCCTCAAGCGATTCGAGGAACAGGAACTGGTCCGGCTGCGCTACGGGCAGGTCGAGATCATCGACGAGGCCGGCTTGGCCGAGGTCGCCGGCCTCTAGGCGCACTCGACGCGAAACGGGGGCCCGGCGGGCCCCCGTTCGACGACGAATACCGCGGGGTTAGCCCTGCGGCCCGCCGGTCCCCCGCCCGCAGAGCGCAGGCTGGGCGGGCGCCGGGTACACGGCGTGGCAGGCCTCGTCGGGCAGGATGCCGTCGGCCTTGGTGTCAGCGGCAAAGGCGCCAGCGGTCGGGACGGCGAGTACGGCGGTAGCGGCGAACATGAGCGCGACGCGCTTCAGCATTGCCCAGCTCCTTGATTTATGGTCCGGTGCGCCGCCCGGGATGACCAGGCGGCGCACCGGCGTACGGCGGTATCGGTTTCTTGGTTACTTGCTGGCCGCGGCCTGCTTGATGGCGGCCCGGATGCGGAAGTACGTCCCGCACCGGCAGAGGTTCCCACCCATCGCATCGTCGATGTCGGCGTCGCTGGGGTTGGGGTTCTTGTTGAGCAGGGACACGGCCTGCATGATCTGGCCGGCCTGGCAGTAGCCGCACTGCGCCACGTCGTTGTCGATCCAGGCCTTCTGGACCGGGTGGAGCTCGCCACCCTGGGCCAGACCCTCGATCGTGGTCACGTTGTGGCCGGCCACACTGCTCACCGGCGTGATGCAGGTACGCCGGGCCACACCGTCGATGTGGCTGGTGCAGGCACCGCAGAGGCCCATGCCGCAGCCGTACTTGAGGCCCTTCACGTCGAGTCGGTCACGCAGGACCCAGAGCAGTTCCTCGTCCTTATCGGCGTCGACCGAGACCGGGTTGCCATTGAGGTTGAATGTGATCACCGGCATCGTTATCAGGCTCCGTACTCGTTGAGCGGGAAGTTCCGAGGCTG
>JAICGL010000194.1 GCA_025923175.1 Acidimicrobiia bacterium | reverse complement strand
TACCGGGGATGAAGGAGATCCTGGTCCTCGGCAAGGTCAAGTCGTTGCAGCGGGCTCAGGCGGCCGACGTCATCGTGGTCGACGGCCCCGCCGCCGGCCACGCCGTCACGTTCCTCCTCTCGCCCAAGGGGCTGCTCGACGCCGTGCGGGTGGGACCCATCCTCACGCAGGCGGTCGAGGTCACCGAGATGCTGGCCGACCCCCACCGTACCCAGGTGATGCTGGTCACGCTGCCCGAGGAGACACCGGTCAACGAGACGGTGGAAACCGCCCAGGCGCTCACGGAGCGGATCGGCCTGACGCTGGGGCCGCTGGTCGTCAACGGCGTCTACCCCAACCGGCCACTGGACGGGATGGCCACGCCGGCGGAGATCCGGGCGGTGGCGTCCCGGGCCGGCGTCACCGTCCCCGACGGCGAGATCGAGCACCTGGCCCGGGCGGCGCGCTTCGTCACCCGCCGGCGGCGGCTGCAGGAGGAGCAGTTGGCCCGCCTGGCCGAGCGGCTCGACCTGCCGCAGGTGACTCTGCCGTTCCTGTTCTCGGCCGACATCGGGCCGGGGGAACTGGAGCTCCTGGCCGAGGCGCTCACGGCAGGGGTCGACACTCTGCCGGTCGGCGCGTGAAGACCACAGCGGTCGGCGACGGTCCGCTGGCCCGGCTGGCGGCCGAGCAGCCGATCATCGTGTGCTGCGGGAGCGGCGGGGTGGGGAAGACGACCACCGCGGCAGTCCTCGCCCTGGCCGGCGCCCGCCAGGGGCGCAACGCGATCGTCGTGACGATCGACCCGGCCAAGCGGCTGGCCAACGCCCTGGGTCTGGACGAGCTCTCCGACACAGCGCATGAGATCGAGCGCGAGCTGTGGGATCCCGATGGCGTCGCCCCGGCCGGCGGGCGGCTGTCGGCCCTCATGCTCGACACCAAGTCGACCTTCGACCACCTCGTGCTCAAGTACTCGGCCGACGAGGTCCAGGGCGAGCGGATCCTGAAGAACACCTTCTACCGCAACCTCTCCGGTGCCCTGGCGGGCACGCAGGAGTACATGGCGATGGAGAAGCTCCACGAGCTGCACGACGAGGGCGGCTACGACCTGATCGTCATCGACACGCCGCCGACCCGGAACGCCCTCGACTTCCTCGACGCCCCGGCCCGGATCACCCGGTTGCTCAACAACAAGCTGTTCCGGCTGGTGATGGCCCCCACCCGTGCGTCGTTCCGGATGGCCAACTTCGCCTTGCAGGCCTTCTTCCGCACCGTGGCCAAGGTCATCGGGAAAGAGGTGGTGGAGGACCTCGTGCTCTTTTTCCAGGCCTTCGAGGGGATGGAGGAAGGGTTCCGGGTGCGGGCCACCCGGGTGATGCAACTGCTCAGCGACCGCCGCACTGCCTTCGTGCTCGTGACGGCCCCTGCCCGCGACGCGGTCTCCGAGGCCCGCTACTTCCACGACCGCCTGGAGGACGCGCACCTCACGGTCAACGGCCTGGTGGTCAACCGGATCCATCCCGAGTTCGGCGACGCCCCCGCCCCACCGCCCGGCTCCTCAGTCGGAACGATGGGCGAGCTCTACGCCAACCTGGCCGACTTCATCGAGCTGTCGAAGCGGGAACAGGGCCACCTCGCAGGGTTGGAACAGTCGATTGGCCCGGTGCCGATCGTGCGGGTGCCACTGCTGGAGGTGGAGGTGTGCGACATCGCCAGCCTGACCGAGGTGGGTCACTACCTGCTCGGCCCGGCGTCCGCCGCTGCTTCGGGCGGCTCGAAAGACGACGGGTAGCCTTCTTGCCATGCCGACCATCGTGGCCGCGAGCGACGCCGACTGGGTGCGTGACCACGTCCGGGCCGCGCTGTGCGGCCCCGGCTTCGAGGTGATCGACGTCGAACGGGGTCACGACGTCCGCAAGGCGGTAGCCGACAAGCACCCTGACCTCGTCATCGTCGACCTGCAGATCGCCAAC
This sequence comes from Acidimicrobiia bacterium, assembly GCA_025923175.1. Classification (GTDB taxonomy): domain Bacteria; phylum Actinomycetota; class Acidimicrobiia; order IMCC26256; family BP-133; genus BP-133. Next base: position 5,478 of record JAICGL010000194.1, on the reverse strand, counting down.
ATGGGCGGCATGGCCGTGTCGATCGACCTCCGGCTCGAGGAATCTGGCGGCCGCCTCCCCTACGTGCCGATCCTCCTCCTGCTCGACCGGGAGGCCGACAAGTTCCTGGCCCGGCGCTCGGACGTCGACGCCATGCTGGTCAAGCCGATCGACCCCGGCACCCTGCGCCGGACGGTCAAGAACCTCCTGGCCGCCGAGGAGCAGCGCCGCAACGCCGACCACGACCAGCTCCGGGCCAACGACGAAACCCCTTCGGGAGTCGAAGAACCCGTCGGCTAGACTTCGTCCCCTCGGGACGTAGCGCAGCTTGGTAGCGCGCAGCGTTCGGGACGCTGAGGTCGCGGGTTCAAGTCCCGCCGTCCCGACTCAGACAAAGTGCTGCTCAGGACCGGTTTCTGGCCGGTCCTGAGTCGCGTTCAGGGGCGTCTGAACGGCCGACAGACCACAAAAAGACCACAGACGTCGCGGCCACTCACGGTCGGAAGGCAGAACTGATGGGCATCTCCGGCCACTCAGGGTTGTCGTGTCCTCAGACGTCGAGGCCGTCAAGAGCCGCTTGGAGCAGGGCCGACACGGATGTCTGGCGCCCGGCAGTTTCCTCGTCAGCGAAGACGGCGCCAAGCGCGTTGACGAGGCGTTGCCGGGCGGCGTGAACCAGGGCTGCGATCGGCGGGGTGGGCTCGGGGTCCTCCCCGAGTTCCTGTGCGACGGCGACGGCGCCGCCGAGGAGACGAACCGCGACTCGCAGGCGGCCTTCGGCCTCGTGCAGCAGGGCGGCCACGGTGAGAGCGGCGGCGACCCACTGGCGTCCGCCGTGGCGGCGCAGGAGACGGAGCGCCTCGGCCAACTCCGGTCGAGCCGGAACGCCGGAGACGGCGCCGGTCTCGGCGGCTCGCACCAGGGTCATCATGAGGACGCCGGGAAGCGGCAGCGGCCGGGCCACCTCTACCGCCCGGCGAGCGCGGGCCAGAGCCGCCGCCGTGTCGCCCTCGGCCGCTTCCGCCAACGCTAGGCCGGCCCAGACGGAGAGGGCGCTGATCTCGTATCCGGTGGTTTCCTCCGAGAACGCCACCCCGGATTGGAAGTGCTCCCTCGCCGCAGCCACGTTGCCGGCGGACATCTCGACCCAACCGAGTTCGTAATGGATGTAGGACAATTCGAAGGGCGAGCGCTCTGCGGTGAAGAGCGCGAGCGCTTCGTCCATCAGTTTGCGTGCGAAGTCGACCTTGCCACTGCTCCGGGCGAAGTAGCCCACCCAGTGGCGAGCCCATCCCTGGGCGAGCCGACTGCCCTGGGCGTCGGCGACGGCCAGGGCCCGGTCGAAGAGTGGATCGAGATCCTGGATGGTGAGGGCGCTGTCGGCCATTTTCGGGACGCAGCTGAATCCGATGAGGGCCTCGATCTGCAAGGTCGGATCCGGGCATCCGAGCGTGGCCGGATCGATCGACGAGACGGCCGGGGGAACGGACCCGGTGAGATACCACTGCTTCCACAGACCGGCGACGAGGGCCGACACAGCCTCGGTGTCCGACGCGGCCATGGCGTTGACCAGCGCGCTGTGGAAGTTCTCCGTCTCGGCCGCCCCCCGAAGCAACCATGCGGTGGCGAAGAAGTTTTCGCCCCGCCGGTGCCAGTCCTCGATCAGGCCGACGAAGTGGTGCCGGTGGAGCACCGCCGTCTTCAGGTCCTCGCCGGCCTCGGCGAGCTTTCGGGCGCCGTACTCCCGCACCGTTTCGAGCAGGCGGTAGCGGGCGGTTTCGGCGGCGCCCTCCGGTACGACCAGGGATTTGTCGACGAGGCGGGCCAGCAGGTCGAGCACCTCGAGCGTGTCGCATCCTTCGCCGGCCACGGCGGTGGCAGCGGCGAGGTCGAAGCGCTGGGGGAAGACGGCGAGCCGGCGCAGCAACCGCTGCTCGGGTTCGGTGAGCGCTTCGTAGCTCCAGTCCATGGCCGCCGCCAGCGTCTGGTGCCGAGCCGGTGCCGAGCGGGGGCCGCCGGTCAGGAGGCGGAACCGGTCGTCGAGATGTTCGGCGAGCTGCACAACCCCCAGCGCATGGACCCGGGCGGCGGCGAGCTCCAAGGCGAGGGGGAGGCCGTCGAGCCTCCGGCAGATGGCGGCCAGGGAGATGACGTTCGCCGGGGTGACGCCGAAGCCGGGCTGGGCCAGTCGGGCCCGGGCGACAAAGAGTGCGGCGGCATCGGATCCGTCGAGGTCGGAGGGATCGGCCGCGTCCTCCGGCGGGAGGGAAAGGCCCGGCGCCATCCACACCATCTCGCCGGCCACCGACAGCACCTCGCGGCTGGTGGCCAACACCGTCAATGCGGGGCAGCGGAGCAGGAGTCGGTGGATGAGGGCCGACACCGTTTGGACGAGGTGCTCGCAGTTGTCGAGAACGAGGAGCAGGTGGCGTTCGGCCAGCGCCCGCTCGAGTCGCTCTTCGGCGGCGTCGACGGACGGGCCGGCGCTGGCGAGACCGAGGGCGGCCAGCACCACTCCGGCGACGGGTCGGTCATCGCCGGCCGGGGCCAGTTCGACCACGGTGACACCGTCGGCGTAGGCCGGCCCGCACCGGGCGGCGACCTCCAGGGCGAGGCGGGTCTTGCCGACGCCGGCCACGCCCGTCAGCGTGAGGAGCCGGGTCCTCGGGAGCCGTTCGGCGAGGTCCGCCAGTTCCGCTTCCCGGCCGATGAACGAGGTAAGCGTGGCCAGGAGCTGCGTGCGCCGCAGCAGCGGTGGGGCGGGCGGGCCGACGTCGGCCAGCGCCGGGTGGGCGACCTGCCAGACCGACTCGGGACGCGAGAAACCACGGAGGTGACGCTCCCCTCGCTCGGCCAGGCTCACGTCAGGGGGCGGTTCGTCGCGAACCAGGTCGGCGGCCGCTTGCGAGCAGAGGACCTCCCCGCCACTGGCTTCGTCGAGCAGGCGAGCGGTGCGGTTGAGGGTCGGTCCAAGGAACGTGCCGGCCCGCGATTCGGCCGTCCCGGCATGGATGGCCATGCGGACCCGCAGCGGCGACGCGCCGCTCCAGGACACCTCGGTGAGGGCCTTCTGGCCGGCCACGGCGGCGGCAATCGCCGCCCCGACGGTCGGGAAGGCCGCTCCCAGACCGTCGCCCGTATGGGCGAACGCCCGACCGTGATGGGCGGCGATCGCCGTCTGGAGGACGTCGTCGTGACGGGCGAGGTCGGCGGTCATCGCCGCCCGGTCCCCTTCCCAACGAAGGGTGCTCGACTCGATGTCGGTGAAGAGGAAGGCGAGCATGCCGCCGACAGGGAGTTCGGCCCCGGCGACGGCCGCACCGGATTTCTGCACCACCGTCGCACCGGGCAGGCCGTCCGGCAGCATCGGGCCGTCGAGCTCGGGGGCTTGGAGGAGGATCTGGTGTTCCAGCCCGCAGAGTGCGGGCGTGGGCTCGAGGCCGAGTTCCTCGGCCAGGCAGCGGCGCAGCGCCTGGAAGGCGGCCAGCGCGTCGGCTTGGCGGCCCAGCCGGTAGAGCGCGACCATCTCCAACGCCCTGAGGCATTCGCGGAAGGGCTGCCGGGCGATGGCCGGTTCGAGCACATCGAGGGCCGCCGAAGCGTGCCCGCCGGCCAACTCGGCCTCGGCCAGCTGCTCGGTCGTCCGCAGGCGGGCTTCGTCAAGGTGGGCGATGTGGGAGAGGGCGAAGTCCCGGTCGGAGACGTCATCGAGCACGGCGCCCCGCCACAGGGACAGCGCGTCGCGCAACGAGGCGGCCGCCTGGTCGGGCGACCCGGCCGCCAGGGCGCGGCGACCGGTGGCGGAGTACGCCTCGAAGCTGTGGGCGTCGACCCAGGTCGGGTCGACGTTCATGACGTAGCCCGCGCCTTCGGACTGGATGGTGATGCCGCCACCGGCGTCCTCGAGGGTCCGGCGCAGGCGGGACACGAGCGTGTGGATGGTCGCGCCCACGCTCGCCGGCGCCGAGTCCCGCCAGAGCGCGTCGGCCATGTCGTCGACGGTCACCCGGGGCGAGAGCGCCAGCATCGCCAGGATGACCCGCTGCTTGGGGCTGCGGATCGGGATCTCGCGCCCATCCGCCGTCAGCGAGACCGGCCCGAGGACGCGGATCTCGACCCGCGGCGGCGCGGCCGCAACCAGAGCCAGGTGTCTGTCGCCCGCATCCATCCCCGGCACCTCCGCCGGGAGCGTACTGCGGGGCCGGTCAGGAGCCCAGGGGATTCCGAGAAGGGGAGAAGCGGAAACGGGCTGTGAAAGGGCCATGAAAGGGCCGAGGGGAAAGATGGCGTCAAGGCCGAGGCGCCGCCCGGCCCCACCCGACGAGAGAGGGGTCCAATGGAAGCCGAAGACACTCTGAGCCAGGCATGCCGCGCCCTTCCGTCGTCGACCGCCAGCCTGGCCGAGCTCGTCACGTCCGCCCCCGACCTGTCCCTGGCGGCGCGCAACAGCGACTGGACACTGCGGCACGTGGCGCTTCACGTGGCCACGACGGCGCGGTACTTCGCCGAGATGGTCGAACCCGGCCGACCGGTATGTGGGCTGGGCGAGCTCCACGACGACATCGAACGCCGGGTGGCCGACATTCCCGAAGGGGATCCGGTCAAGGTCGGCGCGCTCCTCCAGGACGGCGTCGAGGAGTTCCTCGAACGCTGCGCCGAGCGGCCCGCCACGCATCCCGTCGACTTCGCCGGGTGCCCGATCAACCTGGCCGCCCTCGCTGGCCTCATGTTGAGCGAGGTGGTCCTCCACGGCTACGACGTCGCCTTCGCTCTCGGGGCACCGTGGCCGATCGACCCGGGCGACGCCAGCCTCAGCCTGGCGGGGCTCGTCCCCGTCCTGTCGCTGATCGTCGACCCCGAGCGCACGCGGGGCCTCTCGGCCGGCTACGGCGTCGAACTGCGGAACGGTCCTGCCCTCACGATCCGGTTCACCGACGGCGTCTACGGCCTCGAGGCGTCGGGGACGGCGCCGGTCGACGTCACCATCTCTGCCGATCCGGTCGGCTTCCTCATGGTCGGCACCGGGCGGCTCAGCCGCTACGAGGCCGTCGCCCTGGGCCTGCTCAGCGCCGGAGGGCGCCGCCCCGAACTCGCCCTCGGTTTCCCCGACCTGTTCCTCAAAGCCTGACCGCATAGCGGCAGGAGAACCATCTCGACGTTCGTCAAGGAGGACCGGTGGACCGAACGCGCCCTCGTGGCCCCGCGCTTCTTCTCGTTCTCGCTCTCTCGGTCGGGTTCCAGGGCCCAGCGCTGGCTTCGCCGGGCGTCTCGGCCTGGACCCGCCAATTCGGGACCCGCCAGCCGGACGAGGCCCTGGCCGTGGCGCTCGACGGGTCGGGCCACGCCTACGTCGTCGGGTGGACGTTCGGAACCCTGCCCGGGCAAGCATCGGCCGGCACCGTGGATGCGTTCGTGCGCAAGGTGAACCCCGAGGGGAACGATCTCTGGACGCGCCAGTTCGGCAGCTGGGATTCGGACTTCGCCCGGAGCGTCGCCGTC
>JAICGL010000193.1 GCA_025923175.1 Acidimicrobiia bacterium | reverse complement strand
GCCAGTTCGGTTGCGTTGGATGGCTTCAGCACCGTCTGGGTCCACTCGGCCACGGCCGAGAACGCCTCGGCCAGCGGCACCTCCTGGAAGGCGCCCGGGCCGAGCACCTGCGTCTGGACCTGGCCGGTCAGCGCCACCACCGGCACCCGGTCGACCTTGGCGTCCCAAAGCCCGGTCAACAGGTTCGTGGCACCGGGCCCGGCGATGGAGAAGCAGGCCGCCGGCCGGCCGGTGAGCTTGGCGTAGCCGCTGGCGGCGAAGGCCGCCGCGCCCTCGTGGCGGATCCCGACGTAGGTGAGCCGGCCCGCCTCGGCCGCCCGACGGATGGCGTCGGCCAGCCCGAGGTTGGAGTGGCCCACCATCCCGAACACCGCGTCGAGGCCCCAGTCGCACAGCGTGCCGACCAGCTGGTCCATGAGCGACGGAGCCTCGGCTTCGACCGGCACCTGCACCCACAGCCCGTCGTCTCGCGCCTCGACCGCGTAGGCGGTGGCGGCGTCGGAGAAGCCGGGAGGCGGTTTCCCGTCGCACGGCCCGTACTGATAGGCGTGCCACGGACAGATCAGCCAGCCGTCCTCGATCTGGCCGTCGCCCAGCGGGCCGCCCTGATGCGGGCAGCGGTTGTCGAGGGCGCCGTAGCCCTCGGCGGTGCGGGTGAGACACAGGGCCCGCCCGCCGGCCACCACGGTCATGACCTGCCCTTCGGCCAGCCCGTCCGGGTCGACCTTCACCCACTGCGTCGACTCGTCCATCGCCGCCCTCCTCTCGTCCGGGCACAGTCTGGGCGAAGCGGCGGCCTGTTACACAGAAAAAAGATCCCCCGGGAGCGAACTCCCGGGGGATCCGATCTCGGCCTGTGTCGACCTAGCCGACGGGCATCGGTCTCGCCGGACTCCGAAGTCTCAGCCAGGTGGCGGCGCTCTCCGGTGGACGGGAGTACGCCTTCTGGATCTGGTCGTCGTCGTCAGCGCCGATGGGAAGCTGCTGCAGCGCCGGGTTCGACTGCTGCAGTTCGCTGCGCGCCCCGCCGCGCTCTTCCTTGGTGCAGCCGGTGCACTCGCCGAAGTCGTTCATGGAGCTGTCCTCGTCGGGCGTGGCCGAGCCCTTGCTCGCCGGCCCCGTCGAGTCCTGCATCGGGATGGCCGCCGGGGTCGTCAGCGCCTGCGGGCTGATGAGGTCACCGACGCGGACCATGGCCGCCACGGACGGGATGACGCCCTTGTCGGACTTCTTGTTGACGAAGAGCATGTAGTAGCCGGGAGGAGCGACATTGCCGCTCGGCGGCGCAGTGACCGCGAGCTTGTTGCCGTCCTGCTTGAACTCGAGCTCGACCGAGCGGATGTCGGTGTCGAGGCCGTGCTGCGGAGAGCCGGTGCGGATCAGAGCGATGCTCTCGATCTCGTCCGTGCCCTTCATGGTGACGTCGAAGTTCGACCCCCAGGCCACGCCGGAAGGAGCGAAATCGATCTCGGGCCGGTCGCCGCGGAACAGGTACGGCGGGCTGTAGATCTCGAAGCTCGAGTCCTTCTCGTTGTTGGCGAAGAAGCCGTACTTCTGGTCGCGGCGGTGGCCGTACATGGTGGCCACGCTCGACATGCCTCCGGACAGGACCCGCCCGTCGGGCAGGAGGGTCGCCGTCTCGTGGTAGTGCCGGTCACGGTTCTCGGAGGCGACCGCCTTCCACGTCTCGGTGGCCGGGTCGAAGATCTCCGCCTGGCGGATGGCGATCTCGTAGCCGGGCGCCTGGAGGGAGTCCTTGTCACCGCCGCTGGAGGCGAAGATGGTCCCGTCGGGCAGGATGGTCCCGCTGTGGAACCACCGCCGGTTGTTGAGCTGACCCTTGGTCAGGCGGTGTTCCGACTTGTCACCCTTGAACGTGGTGATCGTCGACAGGTTGGTGGCCATCAGGAAGCCCGGGGGCATGCCGACGGTCCCGCCGAAGACGAGGACCTTCCCCTCGTCGTACGGAGCCTTGAGCGGCAGCAGGACCTGCGAGGCGCTGCCCCGCGACCCGACGAGCTCGCCCATCGACCACTTCTTCGTGGTCGGGTCCCAGATCTTCTGGAAGTTGAACGTCGCTTCCTCGAAGTCGGTGCCGTTCGGGCCGAAGTTCTGGCCGACGCCGTTGAAGAGCACCTTGCCGTTCGGCAGCAGGGTGAGCCGGGAGAAGAGCGGCAGGCCGGTCTCCGACTCGGGGCCGACGTAGTTCTCGGTCCAGGTCCCCGTGGCCGGGTCGAACGTCTCGGTCCGGCGGACCTGGCCCATCTGGGTCGACTTCAGCAGCTTGGTGACACCGCTGAACGCGGTCATCTTCCCGTCCGGCATGGTGACCAGGCTCGGGTACCAGCGGCCGAACTTCATCGGCGCCAGGGCGTGGTGCTGGTCGGTCTTCGGGTCGAAGACCCACGCCGCCCGCAGACCCTCGAGCTCGAGGAGCCCGACGTCGGCCGGGGCGCCCTCGTCCCGGTCCATCAGCGACGGCTCGTTGTAGTAGTCGGTGCCGCCGACGATCATGACCCGCCCGTCGGCCATTTGGGCCGCGTCGCCGCAGAACGTGCTGCGCTCGGCGTACGGCTTGTCGTCGGGCGGCGAGGACGGCTGCTGCGGCGGGCCGCCGAGCTGACCCCACTTCGAGCCCCAGAACCCGTCACCGGGACGGCCCGGGAAGCCGAGCACGCCGAAGGGGTCGCCGTTCATCCAGTTCTGGCCGGGCTTCACGTTCGGGTTCCACGACGCCCCCGCCTCCTGGGGCGGGATGGTCCACTTGGGCTCGTCGCCGCGCAGGTCGAGCACGCGGGTCCGGTCGGCACGAGTCCGGTTTCCCAGCTCGAGCTCGTAGTGGTACCGGACGTTCTCGTCGGCCTCGATGCCGTTGGCGTAGTAAGCGCGACCGTCAGGCAACATGGCCAGGGTGACGGCGGCGACCTTGCAGAAGATCTCGTCCTTGAGCAGGCCGTCCTTCCGTTGGCAGCGAGGCGTTTCCGCCCCGCCCTCTTCGAAGGGTTCGGTCCACTGGCCGATCTCTTCCGGAGCCCCGGTCACGTCCGGCGACTGCGGATTGGCCACCTGTTGACCCATGCCGGCCGAAGCCGGGTTCACGGCGATCAGCGCTAGTGCGAGCGAAGCGGCGATGACGACGCCGCGACGATGACGTCCCACGATTCCCTCCCCGAAAGGTGGTTCGGTATTTAAAGCTGGATGCTAGCCGTGGGGTGGACTTACCTTCCAGGCGCGCTCAGCCGCGGCTAGGCGTTCAGTGCTGGTGCTTCTGCTGGTGGTCCGGCGGCGGGCTGCCACTCTCCGGCACCGTCTGGCCACGGACCGCGCCATTCTGCTGATAGGCGACCGTGTGGAGCTCGACGTAGTACCCGTCCGGCCAGTCGATCAGGGCTTTGATCTCGGCCGGATTGGGGTTCACGCACTCGGCGTTGACGTCGAGGTTGATGGTGACCGGCCCGTTCAAGCCCTTCTCGCCCCGGTGGATGTGAGCGCCGCTCACCTCGCCGGGACCTTCGTAGGTCAGCTTGTAGCAGACCGTCTGGGCTTCCTGGTCGGCCACGACGCGCGCCGTGCCCTTGGCTCCGGGCGGGCCGGGAACCGGCTGCACTTCCTCCGCCTTCATGTCGGCGAGGAAGCTCGACGGGCTGGCCTCGGCCGGGCTGGCGACGAAGGCCGGGGTGACGAGCGCAAGCGGAAGGAGCAGTCGCAGCGTGCGCATCTGCCCGATTCTAGAGGGACAGGAGGAACTCAGCGATATCGGCCAGCTCCTCCTCAGAGAACCCAAAGTTGAAGCGAACGGTGTTGTAGAAGGGGAGGACGTTGTCGAGCAGTGCCCGCCGGGCGACCTTGGCTCCGTGTCCGCCGATGTCCCCGTCGAGGGAATGGCGCCCGGCCGAACCCGAGAGGAAATTGCTGGGAGTCGTCGGGTCGCCGAGGCTGCCGTCGTGGAAGAACGGCGCCGTGAGCCGCAGGCCGAGCAGCGACGGAGTGTGGAACCCCAGGATTGCGCCGTCCGAGCCGACCTGACCGGGATCGAGCACCGGGTCTCCGGTCACCACGAGGCTCCGGTGCGGCTTCCCGTCGGTGAAGAACGGCCCGGCGTGGCAGGTGGAACAGGCCACCATGGAGCCGGCAGGAAACTCTCCGGTCGGGTCGGTGACCTTGCGGGGAGTGCGGAACAGCACGCCACCCCGCGCTGCTCGCGCCGCGTCGTACTCCTTCCCCGGTACGGCTTTGGGCACCGTCAGCGTCTTCTGAAACTCCGTCAGGGCGTCCAGCTCCCGCCGGGTCGGTTCCCGGGAGGCGTGCATCTCGAGCGGAGAGACGATGGCCCCGCGGGCCTGGGCCTGGAGGGACGGATTGCGGCCGTCCCACCCGTACGGCGCGGTGTGCTCCACGCCGAGGAGCGCCGGAGACTGGCGGCGCGCCAGCTCCCGCTCCCGGACCGGCCCCACCGGGTGCGTCAGCCCGTCCGCAAAACCGAGGGCCGGGTCGTGGCACGTCGCGCAGGAGACGATCTGGTTGAACACCAGCGGGCCCTGGCTCGGCTGCTGGCCGAAGGCCGTTCGGGAGAAGAACAGATCCTTCCCTTCGGCAATCAGCTGCTGCCGCTCGGCCTCGGTGTAATTCGGCGACGGCCCCTGCGACTGGTCGGTCTCAGGAAACTTCTGCCGGAACGGCCCTTCCACCGCCTTGAAGACCGGGTTCAGGGGATCGGGGGAGGCGGCCGGCGCGGCGGACGATGCGAACGACAGGAACGCCGCCGCTCCGAACACCATTGGCACCGTCAGTAAGAGACCCGGACGGCGGAAGCACCGACCCGACACGACAACCCTCCCCCATGGCAGGCCGAACTCCTGGACTCCTACATTGCGGCCCGCAACACCACGATAGCGAGGTCATCGTCCGCCCGGTCCTCGCGGTAGTCGAGAACGGACCGCTCGATCCGGCGGGCGATTCCTTCGGCCGATCGGCCGCCGCAGGTGGCCAGCAGCGCCTCCAGCCGTGGATAGCCGAACTCGGCCCCGTCGGCGTCGCGCGCCTCGAGGACCCCGTCGGTCACCAGCACGAGGGCGTCGCCGGGCTGGAGCACGACCTTGTCGTCGGCCAGTTCGACGGTCCGGAACACCCCGAGCAGCATGCCGCCGGCCCGGTCGAGCACCTCGACCGACTCGTCGTCGCGCAGCACGAACGCCGGGGGGTGCCCTCCGCTGCAGAGGACGACGGGCACCACGCCGTCGGCCTTCGGTTCGAGGGTGGCGTAGACGGCGGTCAGGAACCGCTCGGAGCCGAGCCGGAGGAGCGCCTCGTTGAGGCGGGTCAGGACGGCGCAGGGGGTCTCTTCCGCCTCGGCCACCGCCCGGACGGTGTAGCGGGCCACTCCGGTGAGGGCGGCGGCCTCGGGGCCGACTCCGCTGACGTCGCCGAGGAGGAGGCCGAACCGTCCGTCGGCGACCTCGAAGAGGTCGTAGAAGTCGCCGCCGACGAGGTTGCCGCGCCCGGGGACGCCGGCGCCGCTCGGCCGGTAGCGGGCAGCGGCGTCGAGGCCGGTGATGTTCGGCAACAGCGGCGGCAGGAGGCTCTCGGACAGGGCGCTGGCCACCCGGGTCCGCTCGGCGAAGAGGGCGCAGTGCTCCAGGGCGCTTCCGAGTTGGGAGCACAGCCCGGCCACCAGCCGCTCGTGCCGGGCGTCGAAGGCGTGCGCCCGGTGATGGCCGAGGTAGACGACACCGAGGACGGGGCCGCCGGAACCCCTCGTGCGCACCGGAACGGCCAGCCAGCTCCGCACCAGCCGCCCGTCGGCCAGGACGCCGTAACTGCGGGCCGCGTCCTCGCCCTTGGCCCACACGCCGACGTCGTCGATCCGGAGGGTCTCCCCGCTGAGAGCCGCCCCGGCCAGCACCGGCGCTCGCCCCACCGCCGGCGGCGAGGCGAAGTCCTCCCGGGAGAGCCCCACGAACGAGACGGTCGCCCGCTCGCTGCCGGCATCCAAGAACAGCCCGAAGCGGGCGCCCGTCAGTTCTCTCGCCGCTTCAACCGCACCGAAGGTGAGCCGGCCCGGATCGAGCTCGGCCAGCAGCGCCGGCAGCCGCACGAGGAGGCGCTCCAGCACGTCCCGCTCCGCTTCCAGCTGCTCGATGGCCCGCCGTGTCATCTCCTTCGGCGGCTCCGGAGCGCTGGCGTCGGTCATACCGCATACCCCGGGCCCGGGGGTCCGGGGGTGTCCCCCGAAAAGGCAGGGGGGGTGTCCCCCGGAGAGCGCAGTACCTCGAACCAGACGGTCTTGCCTCCCCCCGGCAACGGACGGACCCCCCATCGCTTGGCGAGATTGCCGACCAGGGCGAGGCCGCGGCCGGAGTCTTCCTCGCTCGTGGCGTCACGGGGCGCGACCGCCTGGGCCGAGGCGTCGGTCACTTCGATGCGCGCCGCGGTGTCCGTGAGGCGGACCATGACTTCCACTTCCGACCCGGCGTGGATGACGGCGTTCGTGACGAGCTCCGACACCAGCAGGGTGACCGTGTCGATCAGATCGCCTTCCTCGTCGTCCCAGCCGGTGAGCGCCTGGGTGACGAAGCGGCGGGCCGCCCGGGGGCTCTGGGCGTCCTGCCCGAAGTGCTCGCTGGCTTCGCTCAGCAGCTGTTCCACTACCCCGACGAGCCCGACGAGGGCTTCGAGCTCGGCGGCCAGGCGGCGGGCCGGTGTCCCCTTCGTCAGGTAGCCGACCGCTCCCGCGGAGCGGCTCGCCGCCCGCAGGTCGGCGGCGTTGTGGCCCGACATCAGCACGATGCGGGCATCCGGCGCCGCCGCCCGCAGGGCGGGCAGGGCGTCGAAGGCGTCGGCGCCCGGCAGCGTGCAGTCGAGGAGCACGAGATCGGGCTGTTCGCGCTGCGCCTCGGCAACGGCCGCGCCGCCGTCTCCGGCCTCGGCCACGACCTCGAACCCGTCGCCCGGCGCCAGGGCCAGGCGGACCAGCAACCGGTAGTCCGGGTCGTCGTCGACAACGAGGACCCGCTGGGCTCCCATGCTTTCGGCTTACTCCTCCGGCAGTTCGAAGCAGACGGCGAGGCCGCCGTCGGCTCCCCGCTCGGCCCAGATCATGCCGCCGTGGCGCTCCACGATGCGACGGCACAGGGCCAGCCCGAGCCCGGCACCCCGTTCGCTGGTCATCGCCGCCGGCACCGGCCGGACGAAGGCGGTGAAGAGCCTGGGCAGATCCGTTTCCGGAACGCCCGGCCCGTTGTCGGCGACGGTCACCCGCACCCCGCCCTCGACGGTCTCCGCCGACACGGTGACGACCGGAGAGGCCGAGCCCCGGTACCGCACCGAGTTGTCGAGCAGCTGGGTCAGCAGCTCGACCAGCTGCCTCCGGTCGCCCGCTACGAGCGGCAGCCCGCCAGTGTCCATTGATACCGGGACGACCTCGGCCTTGGCCTCGGCCAGCTG
>JAICGL010000192.1 GCA_025923175.1 Acidimicrobiia bacterium | reverse complement strand
CAGATCCGAAACCTCGGGACCAACGCCATCTACATCCTGCCGGAGCGCAACAGCGGTGCTCAGAACCGCGGCACGGGCGCGCGGCGCATCCGGCTGACGAAGGCCGACGTGAAGGCTTTGTCCGACAAGACACGGGCGCCGAGCCTCGACCTGGTCGCCCCGACGGTCGGCTCGAGCGGCACCGTCACGTGGAACGGGATGAGCTATGCCCTCCAGAACTTCATCGGGGGTTCGCCGGAGTTCGGGGAGATCCGTAACACGCCGGTCGAGCGGGGCCGCTTCCTGACCCAGGAAGACATCGCCTCCCACGCCAAGGTGGCGGTGATCGGCCACACGGTGGTCGACCGGCTGATGGGCCCCGGCGTCGACCCCGTCGGCCAGATGGTCGAGTTCAACGGCGTGCGCTTCCGGATCGTCGGCCTGCAGGTCGCCAAAGGGTCGAACGGCTTCCAGGACCAGGACGACTTCATGTTCGCCCCGATCACGACGGTGATCGACAACATCGTCGGGAACGTCGACTCCTACACGATCATCGGAGCGCGGGCGGTGAACAAGGACCTGCTGCCCCAGGCGATGGGCGAGATCCACAGCATCCTCCGTCAGACGCACGGCCTGAAACCCGACGACCCGCCCGACTACATCGTGTTCAACGCCGCCGCGCTGCTGGCCGCCGGAAAAGCGGCTGCGCAGCAGTTCCAGTTGCTCCTCGGGGTCGTCGCAGCCATCTCGCTGCTCATCGGCGGGATCGGGGTGATGAACATCATGCTGGTGACGGTCACCGAGCGAACACGGGAGATCGGCATCCGCAAGGCGCTCGGCGCCCAGCGCAGTGACATCATCACGCAGTTCCTGGCCGAAGCCATGCTCCTCGCCAGCCTCGGCGGCGTGATCGGCGTCGGCGTGGGCGTCGGCCTCGGCTCGCTCAAGAGCGCCACTATGCAACCGATCGTCTCACCGGGCTCGGTGGTGATGTCGTTCGGTGTGTCCGTCCTCATCGGGATCTTCTTCGGCGCCTACCCGGCCAGCCGGGCCGCTGCGCTGACCCCGATGGAAGCCCTCCGCTACGAGTAGCTCCGTCCTCATGCGAATCCGGAGAACAGCAATGGAAACAGCACAGACCGAAAGCCCGGGAGCCGCTTCCGCCAAGGCGTATGACCTCGACGCCATGGGGCTCGGCCCGCCCACCAAGGTGCGCCGGCGGGGCAAGGTCGACAAGTGGACCCGCATCCTCGGCGTGGCCGTGGTGCTGCTCCTGGTCTTCAACCTCGGAGTGCGGCTCGGCCATGCCTCCCGGCCCAAGGCGGCGGCGCCGACCGGCGGGGCGGGCGCGGGCGCCGGGGCGGGCGGAGCGGGAGCGGGAGCGGGAGCGGGAGCCGGGGCCAACGCCGGCACCGGCGCGGGTGCGGGCGGTGCCGGGGCGGGGGCCAAGTCGGCCGCGACCGGCACGATCAAGGCTGTCGACGGCAACACGATCTACGTGGGTCAGCCGGACGGCACCACCAAGAAGGTCAACGCGAACGACTCGACGCGCTATACGCGCACTGTTCCGGCCGAGCTGCGCGACCTCCAGCCAGGCGATCGGGTGACCGTGGAAGGCCCCGCAGAAAAGGACGGCACCATCAACGCAGTGCGAATCGACGGGCAGGCGAGCGCTTTGCAGCAGGGGTGATGCGCCGCAGCTAGCCTCGGGCGCAATGGAAGAAACACACCTTTCCCCCCAGGCGCACGGGCGGCTGGTCGAGGAGCTCAATCAACGGACCGGCACCCGCCGGCGCGAGATTTCCGAGTGGATCGAGCGCGCCCGGGAGCACGGCGACATCCGCGAAAACGCCGACTACGACGCGGCCAAGACCGAGCAGGGCCACAACGAGGCTCGCATCCGCCAGCTCGAGGCGATCCTGAAGTCTGCCGTCGTCGTGGAGTCGACGGCCAGCGACAAGGTCGCCGCCGGCACCGTGGTCGAGGTGATGATGGAAGGTGACGACGAGAAGTCGACCTATCTCATTGGTTCGATCGAGGAGAAGGGTCGGGGGTACGACGTCATCTCCCCGGGATCACCCCTTGGAAAGGCCCTGCTAGGCCACGCCCCCGGCGAGAAGGTGCTCTACGAGGCGCCTGGCGGGCGTTTCGAAGTGGAGATCCTCGTCGTCCGCCCGCCTGACTAGGACGGGATCTGGCCCCGCTGGCGCAGCTCGTTTCGCACCAGGCGAGCCAGGCCGCCCGGATCGTCGCCCCGGTCGAGGGCGGTCGTGACCGTCTCGGCCAGATCGTCGGGCAGCGTCGCGGCCAACTCCCGGAGGAACTCGGTGAGTTCCGCATCCGACAGCGGCGGGAAGGCGGCCCCTCCGGCCCGGAACTGGCGAGGTGGCTTCCGAGGCATACCGCCATTCTGACGGAACTGAGCGCGAACGCGGTTCCGGCGTGGGCACGCAAAGTGCCCACGCCGGAACCTGACTGCTGCGGATGACGCTGAACTACGGCGCCACCGGGGCGTCGAGGACCGCTACCGAGGTGATCGGCTTGGCAGGCGGGTTGTCGGCCAGGGAGCCGACGAACTTCTTCGTGGAGAAGCTGAAGATGCCGCCGTCCTCGCCGACCATCAGGTAGCCGTCGCCGTAGCGGACCATGCCGGTCACCGGCTTGTTGAGCTTGATGGCACCCATCGAGCCCTTAAAGGGCGCCTCGAAGGCGAAGATGCCGCCGTCGGAGGCCACCAGCCAGTAGCCGGACCCGTCACCGTCGGGCACCAGCGACTGCACCGGCTTGTTGAGCGGCTTGCCGCCCATCGAGCCCATGAAGTCGGCGTCGCCGAAGCTGAAGATGCCGCCGTCAGAGCCGACCATGTAGTAGCCCTTGCCCGACGCCGTGGGGATGGAGTCGAGGACGGGCCCGTTCAGCTTGGTGTCCCTCATGTCGCCGTAGAAGACGGCGTCGCCGAAGGGGATGGCCCGGCCGAGGCTGGTGAAGACCCAGTAGCCGTTGCCGCTCTTCGTCGCCGAGAGGCTGGTGATGACCTCGGCCGGGCTGAGGATCGACCGGCTGACGTCACCGAAGGCCTTGGCGTCGCCCTTGGCGAAGACGTGGCCCTGGTCGTCGACGATCCAGTAGCCGTTGCCGGAGGGCGTGGGCTCGACGTCGACGGCCTGGGCGCCGGCGGCCAGGGTGGCGTCACCGTACGACTTGGCGTCGCCGAAGTTGTAGACCCGGCCCTCGGTGCCGACCATCCAGTAACCCGACCGGTTCGGGGTCGTGTTGCCCGGGGCGGTGGTGGGAGTCACCTGGGGAACGGTCGTGGTCGTCGTCACCGGCGGGGCGAGGTCGGCGACCTGCTCCAGCGGGACCAGCTTGTAGTTCTGCAGGGCGTTGGGTGCCCCGGAGTTGGTGTTCTTGTTGTCCATGCAGACGAACAGACCAGCGGTAAAGCTGCCGCCGAAGTTGCCGACGGCGGCGTCGATGCCGTCGGTCCGCTCGCACTGGTCGACGGCGCCGGCAGCCACTCGGAACGCACGGACGAAGGCGTGCGTGGCCCGGTCGTAGACCATGAACTGGTTCGCCGCGGCGTCGGTACCGACCGAGGCGATCGACGATGCGATCAGGTAGCCGGTCCCTTCACCGGTCTTGGCCACGGCCAGACCCAGGGTGCGGTTGGTCAGGTGGCCCGCCGGCGTGCCATTCGTGGCGGTGTCGATGAGGGTGCCGGTCATGGGGTCGCCCGGCTCAGCGCCGAACTTCCAGATGCCCTTCTCCTTCTCGGACACGTACAGCGCCTGCATCTCGTCATCGACGACGCATGCGCCGACCGTTGTCGGTTCTGCAGCGTTGATGTCCCATGCCGGGGCCGGCGGCGCCATCGTGCTGTGGTAGCCCCGCACGATCTGCGCCTTGACCTTGCCGGCGTCGTCGGTGAGCTGCATCTGGGCGATCTCGCCGTTGGCCGACATGACGAAGGCATACATGTTGCCCGACACCGGGCTGTGGTACATGCAGACCGAGCTGATGTCGCCCTGGCCCCAGTCGATGGGAGCCGGAGCGGGACCAAGGGTGATGTCGTTCTTCTTGGCGAGCTTCCCGGCTGCGTCGATGGCGTAGAAGTGCATCATGCCGTTGGCTCCGCCATCGCCGACGGCTGTGACCAGGGAGGTCGCCGAACCGCCGAGCATGAAGTCGTTGCGGGTGTCGACGCCGGTCACGTTGGCTGTGGTGAGACCCGCCTGATCGATCTTGGCGCCGACCAGGTCGTAGACCCCGACGCCGTCGGCACCGTTGGCGCCGAGGACGAACGCCTTGGTGGCGTCCTGCGGGTTGACCCAGATGGCTGTGTCGTTGGCGGTGCCGCCCGCGCCCACCGGCGCCGTCTCGGCGGCGGCGGTGGCGTCGGTCGTCGGCTGGGCGGCGGAGGCTGAACGGAGGAATGGTGCGGCCCCAACCATGAGCACGAGGCCGAGTGCGGCACCGATGACTCGGCGGGTGGAAGCCGGGGTCGACTGCGAGCGAGTGGCGGACATGGTGGTGAGTTCTCCTCCTGGGGAGGTGCAGGCCGCAGAGGTTTTGCGGGTTCTTCTGCAACTCGCATTCGCCGCCTGACCTGCGACACCTCGTCCGTCCAGATACCGGAACGGAGGTTCGGGCGAGTCGTCCAGTTCGCACCATCCGCCTTAACGTCAACTTATGGTTGACCAGCAGGAGTCCGTCAACCTACAGTTGACGCATGACACCGGCACCTACACTTCAGGAGCTCATCGAAACCGTCGAGCGCGACTCTCCAAGCGCCGACATGCTCGATCTGCTCGCCACGGCGTCTTCGACCGTGGCCCAGCTCGAGGAGGTGGGCGATGCGGTCCTCGGCCATTTCGTCGACCGCTGCCGCCGCAGCGGCCATTCGTGGACGGAGATCAGCGGGGCCCTCGGAGTCACCAAGCAGGCGGCCCACAAGCGCTTCTCCTTTTCTGCTCCGCCCACGCTCGAGCGCTTCACGGAACGGGCCCGTCGAGCGGTCGATGCCGCAGCTGTGGCCGCCCGGGACCTGGGCCACAACTTCGTCGGGAGTGAGCACCTGTTGCTCGGACTCTTCGCCCAACCGGAGGGGCTCGCCGCCCGGGCACTCACCGAAGCCGGCATCGACCGGGGGGCGGTGGAGGCCAAGGTGCTGGAGATGGTCCCCCGAGGCGACGAGCCGCTGCTCGACAATCCGCTCTACACGCCCCGGGCGTCGATGGCGTTGCAGGGAGCGCTGGGGGAAGCGCTCCGCCTGGGCCACAACTACATCGGAACTGAGCACATCCTCCTCGGCCTGCTACGGGATCGCGATGCGGTCGCAGCCTGGACGCTGCGCGAGCTCGACGTGAGCGCAGACTCGATCCGCACCCGGCTCGTCGAGATGGTCAAGTCGATCGCGCAGCAACGCCGGCCGGATTAGCGGCGATGCGACCGCCAGTACTGCTCGAGTTCGTTCCGGACGGTCTCGGCCGGTACCCGGCGGGTGGCGACCTCCACGATCGGCAGGCGCTGGCGGGCATTTCCCTTCAGCAGTACCGATACCTCGCGGCCCGTCCGCTCGTCGACCTCGAAGCCGCGGATGTCGGCCCAGGGAAAGCGGCGGACAGTGCGCCCGCCGCAGACCACGAGCGCGTCAGGGGTGGCCCGCACCTCGAGCCGGAGGGCCGCCCAGGCCATGAGGCCGAACAGCCCGCTCACCGCGATGGCTTTGACGGAGGCGCCCCCTTGCGTGATGAGGCCGTAGACCGACACGCCGGCCGCGCAGCCGAGGACCAGCCAGGCTGCGCCGCGGCTCAGCTTCGAGGCCTGGTAGACGGGGCCGGGTGCCTCCCCCACCGGGTCGGTTGCTCGGGCGCTAGCTGACGACGAGCTCGGCCGGCTTATGTGTCGGGTGGAGATGGCAGTAGACCTTGAACGTGCCGGCCTTGTCGGCCTTGAACTTCACGGTCGTCGTCTTGCCCTGGTCGATGACCTCCTCGACTTCGAAGTCGTCGATCTTGAAGCCGTGCTGCTTGTCCTTGGCCGTGTTGGTGACGGCGATCTCCACTTCGCGGCCCTCGTGGGCCGTCAGCTTGGCCGGGGTAATGGCGTTGCCGCCCTCCACCGGGCCGTCCTCGGCCTTGAGGCGATCGGTCTCCCCGTCACCGCACCCGCCAAGCACGGTCGCCGCGGCCAGAACCAGCGAGACCAACGCGACGGAACGACGACTGCTCCTCATGTTCTCCCCCTCCATCAGCGCAGCCATGTGCGGAGACAGTACCGCCCGCGTCGATACGATCCCGATTGATGCGCGACTCCGTCACGGTTCACATGCGGGCCGCACCCGAAAAGATCTGGCCGCTGGTCAGCGACGTCACCAACACGAAACGCTTCGCCGCCGAGACGTTCGACGCGAAATGGCTCGACGGCGCCACCGGCCCGGCGGTGGGCGTGCGGTTCAAGGGCCACGTGAAGCGCAACGGGTGGGGGCCGGTCTACTGGTCGGTGGCCACCATCGACGCCTGCGAGCCGGGCCGGGAGTTCGCCTTCGCGGTGGACCTGCTGCCCGGCCGGCCGGCCATCCGCTGGCGGTACCAGCTCGAACCGAAGGGTGACGGCACCGACGTCACCGAGTCGTTCGAGCTGCGCAACGACTGGTACCTCCGGCTCTACTGGCTCCTCCTGGGATGGACGCGGGGGAAGACGAACGTCGAGAACATGCGGACCACGTTGGAGCGGATCAAGGCGGCGGCCGAGTCCGGCTGAACCCGGCCCGCCGCTCGAAGCGATCAGGTCAGTTGGCGACCACCCGGAAGTGGGCGCCGGTCGGGTCGGTGACCAGGGCGATCCGGCCGTAGGGGGTGTCGTGAGGCTCGTGGACGACCGAGCCGCCGAGCTCGGTGGTCGTTTTCACGGCAGCGTCGGTGTCTTCCACCGCGAGGTACACGGCCCAGTGGGCCGGGACGCCCTCGGGCAGGAAGCCGGTGGAGTCCATGATCCCGGCCATCGCCGCGTCGCCCTCGCCGAGGGTCGTGTAGCGGAAGTCGGACGTGTCGCTCATCGTCTTGGCGTCCCTATCGTGTTCGTCCCATTCAGTTGGGACAATCTCACCAATCGTGGCCTGGTGCGGATTCCGCCGGATCGAGTCCTCGTCTGGAACGAGCATCAGAAGCACGAGGCCATCACCTATCACGACGTGCCTCCAGATCGGATCGTGGTGACCGGGGCGCCCAGGTTCGACGACTTCTTTTCGATGCGGCCCTCGACGACGCGTGAGGAATTCTGCGCACGGGCGGGGCTGGACGCTTCGCGCCCGTTCGTGTTGTACCTCTGCTCCTCGAACTTCGTGGCACCGGACGAGGTCAGCTTCGCGCGAAAGTGGGCCCAGGCAGTCCGCCGGCACCCGGGACTCGAATCGCATGGAATCCTGGTACGTCCCCATCCGGCCAATGCGGAGTCATGGGATTCGGCGGATCTCTG
>JAICGL010000191.1 GCA_025923175.1 Acidimicrobiia bacterium | reverse complement strand
GTCGCCCTCGCGCCCGACGGCGGCTGGAAGTACCTCTCGACCGGCGCCTGGACCGACGACATCGACGCCGTCGTCGAACGGGCCAAGCGGATCATCTACTTCTAGGGTCTGCTTCTTGGGTTCTCCCGAAATCGCCGCCGCCGTCGACATGCTCCGCCGGGGTGGCTTGGTGGCCTTCCCGACCGAGACCGTCTACGGCCTCGGGGCCGACGCCTCCAACCCGGCCGCCGTCGGCAGGATCTACGCGGTCAAGGGGCGGCCCAAGAACCATCCGGTGATCGTCCACGTGGCCGAGGCGACGGCCATCAAGGGCTGGGCGGCCGATGTGCCGCCCGACGCCTGGGCGCTGGCCGAGGCGTTCTGGCCCGGGCCGCTGACGCTCATCCTCCCCCGGGCCGACCACGTGCCCGACGCCGTCACCGGAGGCGCTGGCACCGTGGGGCTGCGGGTTCCGAACCAGCTGCTAGCCCTCGAGCTGCTCGAGGCGTTCGGCGGCGGGATCGCCGCGCCGTCGGCCAACCGCTTCGGACGGGTCAGCCCCACCACCGCCGCCCATGTGCGGGCCGACCTCGGCGCCGACGTCGACCTCATTCTCGACGGCGGCGCCTGTGCCGTGGGGGTGGAGTCGACCATCGTCGATCTCAGCTGGGGCGCCCCGAAGGTCCTGCGCCTGGGCGGCCTGTCGGTGGAGGCGCTTTCCGACGTGCTCGGCCACCCCGTCCTGGTGTCCGCCGTCGCCGGCGGTCCTCCGGTTCTCGGAGCCGAAGCGGTCCCTGCGCCCGGCACGCTGCCGTCGCACTACGCCCCAGCGGCCCGGGTCGAGGTCGTAGCCGCCGAGGCCGTGGCCAATCGGGCCACCGCCCTTCTCGGGCAGGGCCGCCGCGTCGGCCTGCTGGCACCCCGCCCCATCAGCGGCCTGCCCGACGGGCTCGACGCCCTGCCGCCCGCCGGTCGGCCGCAGGCCTACGCCAAGTGCCTGTACCAACGGCTGCGGGAGGCCGACCGGCGCGGCCTCGACGTCCTCCTGGCGGTGCCGCCGCCGGCCACAGGCATCGGCGCCGCGGTGGTCGATCGCCTTAACCGCGCCGCCTCCGCCTGACCAGACCTGCGTTCATTTGCGACACTCGTCCGCCCAAAATGAACGCAAGAAGGGCTGGCCGGGACGGATACGTTGGCTGTAATGGACAGTCGGCCGATCGGGGTGTTCGACAGCGGGCTCGGGGGGCTGACGGTCGTCCGGGCGCTCATCGACCTCCTGCCGCACGAGCATCTGGTCTACTTCGGTGACACCGGCCGCTTCCCGTACGGGCCTAAGCCCCGGGAGGAGGTTCTCAAGTACGCCTTCCAGATCACCGAGCTGCTCATGAGCCACGACGTCAAGCTCGTCGTGGTCGGGTGCAACTCGGCGGCGGCGGCCGCCCTCACCGAGTTGCGCAGCCGGTACGAGGTCCCGCTCACCGGCGTCATCGAGCCGGGGCTGCGGGCGGCGGCCAAGGCGACGCGCACAGGGCGCATCGGCGTCATCGGCACGGTGGGGACGATCGCCTCCGGCGCCTACCAGCGGGCCGCCGCCCACCTGTTCCCGGGCGTCGAGCTGACCTGCGCCGCCTGCCCGGGGTTCGTGGAGTTCGTCGAGGCCGGCGACGTCGACTCCGACCAGGTCTTCGTGCTCGTCGAACGGCTGCTGGCCCCCGTCCAGGCCGCCGGCGTCGACACGCTGGTGCTGGGCTGCACCCACTATCCCCTCCTGGCCCGCACGATCGGCGACGTGATGGGCCGCGACGTCGTCCTCGTCTCCTCGGGTGAGGAGACGGCCTTCGAGGTGGCCGCCGTCCTCGACGCGATCGGTGCACGCCGCGGTCCCCGGCCCGGCGATGAACCGGTCTGGCACAAGTTTTTCACCAGCGGCGACCCGGCGACCTTCCGTACCCTCGGTGCCCGCTTCCTCGGCCCCGAAGTGGAGTCGGTGGAGGCGTGGCGGTGGAACTGACCGTCCTCGGCTGCAGCGGTTCCTACGGTGCTCCTGCCGGCGGCGCCTGCAGCGGCTACCTCGTACGGACCGCCGGTGCCACCCTGTGGCTCGACTGCGGCAACGGCACGCTGGCCAACCTCCAGCGTCACGCCGCCGTCGACGACGTCACCGCCGTCATCGTGACCCACTGGCACCCCGACCACTGCGTCGACCTCTACGGCCTCCATATCCTGCTGAAATACGCCCTCGGTCGACAGGGCCTCCCCGTCTACGCCCCCGAGGGCACGGAAGCCCGACTGGGAACTCTGGTCGACGATGACTGGGGCGGCGTCTTTGCCTGGAACGCAGTGGGCGACGGCGCCACGACCACGATCGCGGGCTGCAGCCTCCGCTTCTCCCGCACGGACCACCCGCCTCCCACGATGGCCGTGGAGATCGCCGCAGATGGCAAACGCCTCGTCTACACCGCCGATACGGGCCCAGCCTGGTCACCGGAAGCGTTCGGTCCGGGCGCCGACCTCGTGCTCTCCGAGGCCACCTTCCAGCGGCACAACGAGCTCGGTCGCGTCCACATCTCCGCCCGCCAGGCGGGAGAGGCTGCCCGAGCAGCCGGCGCCCGCCGGCTGATGCTCACCCATCTCTGGCCGGGGCTCGACCCCACCGCTTCGGTCGTGGAAGGCTCGGAAGCATTCGGACGGGAAGTACTCCTGGCCGCCCCCCATCAACGCACGAGGATTTGAATGACAACACGCGCCGACGGCCGCGGTCCCGAAGACCTCCGCCCGCTCAACTTCGTTCGCGACTTCACCGAGTTCGCCGCCGGCTCCGTCCTCGTGGAGATGGGCCGCACCAAGGTGATCTGCACCGCTTCGGCGGAGGACCGGATCCCTCCCTGGCTGCGGGGCAAGGGCCGCGGTTGGGTCACGGCCGAGTACTCGATGCTGCCGGGGTCCACCACCGAACGGACCGACCGGGAAGCCGCCCGGGGCAAGGTCTCCGGCCGTACCCAGGAGATCCAGCGGCTCATCGGCCGCTCCCTGCGGGCGGTGTGCGATCTGCCTCTCCTCGGCGAGACCCAGATCACCGTCGACTGCGACGTCATCCAGGCCGACGGCGGCACCCGCACCGCCTCGATCTCCGGCGCCTACATCGCCCTCCACGACGCCTGCACCCGGCTGCTCGCCGCCAAGCGCATCCCGGCCCACCCGCTGACCGAGGGAGTGGCGGCCGTGTCGGTCGGAATCGTCGACGCCGTGGCGCTCCTCGACCTGCCCTACGTGGAGGACGTGAAGGCCGAGGTCGACATGAACGTCGTCATGACCAGCTCAGGCCGGTTCGTGGAGGTGCAGGGCACCGCCGAGGGGAAGGCCTTCTCCAAGTCGGAGCTCGACGATCTCCTCTCCCTGGCCGAGCACGGCATCGCCGAGATCCTCGAGGCCCAGGTCAAGGTCCTGGCGACTCCGCCGCCCCCTCGCTCCAAGTAATGCGTCTCGTCCTCGCATCCGCCAACCCCGACAAGGCGGCCGAGATCTCTGCCATCCTCTCCGCGGCGGTCTCCGGCCTCGACCTGGTGCCCCGGCCCGCCGACCTCGCCGACGTCGACGAGACCGGCACCACCTTGCTGGAGAACGCCCGGCTGAAGGCCGCCGCCATCGCCTCCGCCACCGGCGAGGCGGCCGTGGCCGACGATACCGGCCTCGCGGTCGACGCCCTCGAAGGCGCCCCCGGTGTGTACTCGGCCCGCTTCGCCGGCGAGGACGCCACCTACGCCGACAACGTCGCCAAGATGCTCAAAGAGCTCGACGGCATCGCGCCGGACCGGCGCACCGCCCGGTTCGAAACGGTGGCGCTGGTCCGCTGGCCAGACGGTCGGGAGGTGGCCGCCACCGGCGCCGTGGAGGGCGTGATCACGACAGCTCCCCGTGGACATCGCGGGTTCGGTTACGACCCGATCTTCCAGCCCCTGGAAGGCGACGGACGGACGTTCGCCGAGCTCGTTCCGATGGAGAAGCACGCCCTGTCCCATCGGGGCCGGGCGTTTCGGGCGCTCGCCGCGGAGCTGGCAAAGCTCCACTAAGAAACCCTCAAGTCGAAGACGCTTCCGTCCGAAACCGATGCGGGGGGACGGTGAGGGACACCGGCCCACGATGCCCGGAGGCGGACGCATGCGCGAGAGCTTCTTCAAGACCCTGCAGGACGAGACCCTGCGCACCGAGCTCGGCGCGGCTGTTCTGGAGGGCCTCGCCGTCGAGAACATCGATCTGTCGACGCCGGCCACATCGCGGGCCGTCCGCCGCACCGTGATCGAGCGGCGTGCCTGAGCAGATCGCTTCGATAGTGGTGTGACAGGCTGAGCCGCATGGCCCAGCCGTTTCATTCTTCGCTCGCGGTACCTGTTTCCGGTGGTTCGCTGCATGTCGGTGTCGCTGGGGCACCACCCGGGACCGCCGGGGTTCCAGTCGTCCTCGCCGTTCATGGCATCACCGGCTCGCATCCCACGTGGGCGCCGGTCGCCCGGCACCTCGGCGACTCTGTAACCCTGCTGGCCCCCGACCTGCGCGGCCGGGGGCAGAGCGTCGGCTGCGGGCCCTACGGTATGGCCGCCCACGTCGGGGATCTCGTCGCTGTGCTCGACCACGTCGGCTGCGATCGGGCCATCGTGGCCGGGCACTCGATGGGTGGCTTCGTCGTCACCCGCTTCGCCGCCGACGTCCCGGAGCGCATGGCCGGCGGCCTCCTCGTCGACGGTGGATTGCCGCTGCCGGTGCCGCCTGACGTCGACCCTGACGTGCTGCTCGCCCTGGTCCTCGGCCCGAGCCTCGCCCGCCTGCAGATGACGTTCCCGTCGGTCGAGGCCTACCGCGACTTCTGGCGGGCCCATCCGGCCTTCGCCCCCGGTCCGGTGACCGACGACGTCTTGGGTTTCATCGACTACGACCTCGGGCCGCCCGAGACCGGCCCGGACGGAGAGACGCTGTACCGGTCACGGGTCTCCGAGGAGGCCGTCCGGGGTGACGGGCGAGACCTGCTCGACGCTGAGGCCGCGATCAAGGCTCTGCAGGCGCTCGAGCCACCCTGCGCCTTCGTGTCGGCGCCCCGGGGCCTCCAGAACGAGGACCGGCCGCTGATCCCCGCCGAGGTCATCGCCGACGCCCGGGTCAGCCTGCCCCACCTGGCAGTGACCGGGATACCCGACACCAACCACTACTTCATCCTGCTGGACGAACGGCCGGCCGGGGTGGTGGCCGAAGAGATCAGGCGACTCGCGGCTGGCGGGTCCAGCTGAACCGGGGTGCCTGGGCGGGGCGGATCTCCTCCCGCCGGGCCACCGGGCCGAGCCGCAACGCCAGGGCGTCGGGGGCGTAGAAGGCCCGCTCCATCTCCGTCAGACTGACGGTCGACGGATCGAGGCCGGCGTCGGCCATCGCCTGCAGGCAGGCCTGGCCGAGCCCGTCGCCGAGCAGCTCGGCCACGATCGACCGCAGGGTCTCGGGGTCCTCCAGCAGCCACGAATGGGCGGCGCCGTGGATCAGCACCAGCTCGCCGCCCGACCGCTCCGCCGCGTCGCGAGCGGCGGCCAACGGCACGACCTGGTCCCGCTCGCCGTGAAGGACGAAGACGGGGAGCCGGTCCCGCTTCAGCCGGGCCAGCGTCATTCCGCTGCGGGCCGACAGCAGCACCGACAGAGCCGGGGCCACCAGCTTCCAGGGGGCGAAGGCGTTGGCCATGGCCTGGGGGAGGGCCAGCCCCTGCAGCTTCTGGCCCTGGTCGCCGGTCCAGAACAGCGTCTGGAGCGTGTCGGCGGCCAGCGTGGCGCCCACCACGCCGAGCAGCGCCGGGTTCCAGCAGGCGAAGGAGGCGAGGTCGTCCCAGGCTTCACCGACGGCGGCGTCGACGAGGAGCAGCGCGCTCGCCCGCCGCGGTTCGGCGGCGGCCAGTTCGGCGAGGAGCCGGCCCCCGAGCGAGTGGCCGCAGAGAACGGCCCGCCCGACGCCGAGCTCGTCGAGGACCCGGCCGAGGAACCGGCGGTAGGCGGTCAGGCCCCAACCTTCGACGCCGAGCCCGGTGGTGTGGCCGTGACCGGCGAGGTCGACCGCCAGCACCCGGAAGCCCATCGACGCCAGCCGGGATAGCGACTGGACGTAGAGCCCACCGGCGAACGAGAAGCCGTGGGCCACCACAAGAGGGATGCCCCGGCCCCCGACGGTCACCCCGACCCGGTGGCCGTCAGACAGGCGCAGCTCATGAGACCGAAGCCGCTGGAGCGAAACGGTGTAAGGCGCCTCGACAGCCGCGCCGGGCCAGAGGCGCGGTGCGGCTTCGTCATAGACGGGCATAGGATCAGGCGCTCTGCTCATGGGGAAGCATTCCAGTGCTACCCAGGGTAAGGGTTTGCGTACCCCGACGCGGGGAGGGAGGGGTATGGCCGGAACACCGACGCCACCGACGTCGCGAGGGGAGCCTGATCCTGCTGCCGCCCGCGCCCTCTATTCGCGCCACGCCGACAGCTACGACGTCCAGACCGACTGGGCCGGGTCTGACCGGGCCAAGACCGTCGACCTGCTCGGGCTCCGGCCCGGCGACACCGTCCTCGACGTCGGCTGCGGGACGGGGCTGTGCTTCGCCGCCATCCAGTCCCAGATCGGCCCGTCGGGCCGTCTCGTGGGCATCGAACCCTCCGTCGAGATGCTCGGCCGGGCCGCCGAGCGGGTGGCCCGGGCGGGGTGGGACAACGTCGATTTGCGGCTGGGTCTGGCCGAGGAGCAGCTGCGGCCCGACGACCGTCTCGACGCCGCCCTGTTCTGCTTCACCCACGACGTCCTCCGTTCCCTGCCGGCCCTCGAGGCCGTCGTCTCCCGGCTGGCTCCCGGCGGGCGGGTGGCGGCCGTCGGCCCGATGTGGGCGCCGTGGTGGGCCCCCGCCGCCAACCTCCTCGTGTGGTACGTGACCAGCGATTACGTCACCACCTACGAGGGCTTTTCCAAACCCTGGAGCCACCTCGCCGATCTTGTGCCGAGCCTGGAAGTCGAACGCATCGACCTGGCCGGCGAGTACTTCGCCTGGGGTTCTATTTGAACGACTAGGACGGCGGCCTTGGTCTCCTGGGCGGCGTGCTGATCGGAGGCGGCCGGCTCCTCGCCTTCGGCCCCACGTTCCTTGCGTTACCGCGCGCTCACTCCTTGATGGACGGCCGCCAGCGCGGGTCGAAGTCGGGGCCCGGCCCCTCTGTCAGGAGACGGAGGCTCAGGTCTTCGGGACTGACGGAGTAGATGTGCCGGGTGCCGTCACGGTCCGACACGAAGGCGATGCGGGTGCCGTCGGGGGACCAGACGGGGGTCGCTTCCTCGCTGCGGTTGGCGGCCACTGCGTGGTCGTTGCGGCCATCGGCGTCGACGACGTGGACGTCGCGGTCGGCGTACCGCTCGCGCAGCGTGGACGCGAGCTCCTCCGCGCGCCGGTGATCGCGGTCCACGACGGTCAGCGAGACGGCGCCGCGGTCGAGCAGGGCGTCG
>JAICGL010000190.1 GCA_025923175.1 Acidimicrobiia bacterium | reverse complement strand
AGGCCCGAGCCTCCATCGCTCGCAGTGACCGACACGGTCACCGGTGCGCTGGTGTTCCAGCCGGCACCGTTGGCAGTGTGCGCCACGGCCAGGGCGGGATCGGTGAGGTCGATCCTCACAGTGTCGGCCGCACCCGGGGTGTTCGAAGCGTTGGCGGTGTTTCCGGCCGCGTCCTTGGCCTCACAGGCGACGTTGTGGGTGCCTGCGCCGGTCACGCTCAGCAACCCGCTGTAGGACGATCCAGTCGCGAAGGGGGGGCTCACCGCGGCACTCAACCCGTCGACGGTGCACGTAAGGGAGCTGAGTCCGCTACCGGTGTCGTTCGCCGACACGTTCACCGACACGGGCGAGGTGCTGTTCCAACCGGCCGGATTGGCCGTGTGGGAAGTCGACAAGTTGGGTCGAGTCGTGTCCGGAGCGGTGACGCCGACGGTGAACGTGGCAGGGGCGAGGTCGAAGGATCCGCCAGTGTTGTTGCTTGTCTGGCTCAACGAGATGGTGGACGATCCCGCACCGACCGCAGTGACTGTCAGCGTTTGGGTCGTGCCGCAGGACGTGAAGGTCACCGACGATGGCGACACGGTCGCCACTGCGGTGTTGCTTGACGCGACACCCACCACCAGCGTGGTACTGCCGGTCAGGTTGCAGCCGTTCTTCCCGTCGCTAATGCGCTCCACAACTCTGAGCGTGGTGGAACCGTTGGGTCCACCCACGGCCAAGGCCATGGTCTCAGCCGCGGCATCGACCGTCCCGTCGAGATTGTTCGAGATGTCGTCGGCCTTTGCGACGCCGATCGAACTGGCCATCAGGCCGAGAGTTAGCGCTGCTGTCGCGAACTTACGGAACTTCACCGAGCCTCCTAGCCCCTCCGTGCGCGAGGCACGGATTGTTGAGGACGCGTCGGTTTCGCCACTCGCTCGCCGGGTCCCAGGCGACCAGATACAGGACCTCGGGTCATTGCACCGCCCGCCGCCCGCTGATCCGGACGGCATGTTCAAGGTACGGTTAAGAGGGCCTAGGGATACATCGTCAAAGCTGATGAGACGCGATCGTGTTGGGGCGATTTGTCCGGTTCCAATTGTCCGGCTCGGAGGAATTTCGGCGGAGCTGGTCTAACTACATTGAGCCAGGGGCCGACTGGTCCGGCTTCCAACCCTCCCGGAACGCCAGGGTCACCGCTGCTCGCTGGCTGTTGACGTCGAGTTTGTCGAACACGCTCCGGATGTGCGTCCGTACTGTTGGGACGGAGACGCCCATGTCGCGAGCGATCGACTTGGCGGACTCGCCGCTCACGAGGGCGGCGAGGACCTCTTGTTCCCGTGGAGTCAGCCGTTTGAACGGCTCGAGGCGGTCGTTTCTGGCGTTGCCCGACTCGTCGAGCAGGCCGAGGAGCTCGGCCCGTTCCCGCTCGGTCATCAGGGGTTCGCCGGCGGCGGCCCGGTGCACGGCGTCGACAAGGTCGTTGAACGGGACAGACTTCGCCAGGACCCCCGTCGCCCCGGCGTGCAGCGCCTGAGCCCAGACGGCGCGGTCCTCGGACGCAGTCAGCACGACGACAGCGGGGCCCGCGGCCCGCAGCTGGGGGAGCAGGGGAAGGCTCACGTTGCCGTCGCCGAGGTAGAGGTCGAGGAGGATTACGTCCGGCTGCACCGAGTGAACGAGCTGCAGCATCGCGTCCGGGCCGAGCTGGTGCGGAGCGGCGACTTTGACGTCGCCGATTCCGTGGAGGGAGAGCGCGTCGGCCAAGGCCTGGGACAGCACGGTGTGGTCGTCGACTATCAGCACCCGGAGACTCATCGTTCCTCCGTGGCCTGTTCCCGGCGCGTCGGTCGCCAGGGTAGGACGAATTGGAGGCGGGTCCGGCCGTCTGCGGCGGCGCCTGTGGCGGCGACGGCGCCGGGTGTCGCGAGCCATCCGCTCAGTTCTTCCACACCGAGGAGCCCATCAGCTCGGCCGTCGGACGCGGTGCCGTCGTCCTCGACGGTCAGGACCGTGCGGCGACCGGACACCTCGAGTCGTACCCAGATCTGGGACGCCGCCCGGCTCCGCACGGCCGTGGCGGCGGCGCGGCGAACGAGTTCACCGAGCTGTGGTTGAGCCGTTGCCGGCACCCAGGCGCCCCGGTCCACGCAGACGTCGACTGTTGTGCCCGCCCACACGGCGACCTCGCCAACGGCGTCACGGAGCACATCCTCGACCGAGACAGGACGGTCAGTTCGCAGCGCATCGACCACACGGCGGGACTCCGCTATGGCCCGCTGCGCCGCCTCGGCGACCAGCGGCGTCACCCCCGGCGGGCTGGCCCCGCTGGCCAGGGCGGCGGTGTGGGAGCGGATGAAGGCCAGCTCCTGGGCGAGGCCGTCATGGAGCTCCCGGGCGATGCGTTGGCGCTCCCGGGCGGCGACGGCGTCGGCCTCCAGGCGCCAGAAACGATTGATCTCTGCGGCGGCCCCGGCCAGGAGCACCAGGAAGAACAGCAGGCGCAGGGCGTCGCCAACATGGACGACATCCGTGTAGATGGACGGGTAGAGGAAGAAATTCAGCCGGGCGAAGGCGGCCAGGACGCAGCCGCACGCCAGCGCAGTGGTCAGGGGGTTCGGGTCGCGCTCCGACTGGCGGGCGAAGCCGGCGGCGGCCGCGGCAAAGACGGCAAGCAGGAACAACTGGGCTGCCAGCAGCGCCGCGGGAGCATCAAGGTTCGGGCGCTGAACTCCCTCCCGCTCCACTGCTTCCTGGACGACGGGCGGAAGCCAACGGATCGTTGCGGCCACGGTGATGGCGACAACTCCGATGGTCGCCGCCAGAGACATCGCCAGGAGGGCCGCTCCGTGCCTCAGGCTGGACCAACGCGGGCGGGCGATGGCCGCTGCCGCCAGCGCGACGGCGCCGACCGTGCGGGCCAGCAGCGGCGCCCACGTGTCGAAGCGGTCGAGACGGCCTCCCGGGTCGGGTCGGGCCAGTGCCGGGAGCAGGACGAGCAGGAGGCTCGTGGCGCTGAAGAGGCCGAGTGCATAGGCCGAAAGGAGATCCCCCCAGAGGCCCCGCCGGCGGTACCGCCCGTAGAGGAGGAGCGCCGCCAGGCCGGCGATCAGGGCTTGCGCCGTCTCCAGAGAAACCCGCAGTTCGATGCTGCGAACGGTGAAGCGCAGGGGGGTGAACACCAGGACGGCCGTGAGCGCTGCCGCCACCACGGCCGTGGCCGCCGGATACCGACCGTTCGTCACGCTCGATGGCGCCTGGCCCACGTTGGGAGGCTACGACAGAGGCGACCCCCTCGCACGGAAGGTCCTCGCAAAGGGGCTGAAGCGGACATCGTGATTTGGAGCCAGAATCTCCCACGTGATTCCGGCTCCTTTGTCCCTCGGTGCGTGCCGATGAGCTGTCCATGAGGATTGGTTTAGTCGTCGTCGCCCTCGTGGCGTCGGTGGTATCGGTACCCGCGGCCCGGGCGGAGCCGGGAGCGCCGCGCCTGTACGAGTACAGCGTTCAGGGGAGGGGCAATGTCTCGGATCTCGAGGCGTTCGCCGCCGCCGCGGCGCAGACCTACGCCGACCCCCGGGGTTGGAACCGAGGCGGGACCGTTCGGTTCGAGCGCGTGCCCTCGGGCGGTGACTTCACGCTGTGGCTCGCGGCCGCCGGCCAGGTGGCGACGTTCGGCGGTGCCTGCGATGCCACGTGGAGCTGCCGCAACGGCCGCAACGTCGTCATCAACGAGGACCGCTGGCTGGCCGCATCACCCGCCTGGATAGGAGCCGGTGGGAGCCTGCGGGACTACCGCCACATGGTGGTGAACCACGAGACCGGTCACTGGCTCGGCCTCGGGCACGTCAACTGCGCTGCTCCCGGGTCGGTGGCCACCATCATGCAGCAGCAGTCGATGGACCTGCAGGGCTGCACGCCGAACCCCTGGCCCCAGCCGCTCCTGACGGCTCAGGCCCAGGACGCCATCGGGCGGGACACGGGCAACATCGTCAGTACCGCAGCGCCCGAAGGATGATGATCGACCGCTCGAGCGGGGGCCACGAGTTCCCGAGGCGGGCGGCGGCGTCCTCGACCAGGGCCGCGCGGTCGGCGTCCGTCGTGAGACCTTCGTAGAACGGGGCGTGCTGCGCCAGGCCCAGCCGCCAGGCGATCAGCGCGGTGGCGTCGAGGTCGGGAAAGGGCACCTGCCTGTACTCCACATCGGCTTCGAGGCCGGCCGTTTCGGCAGCCGCCTGCGCGGCGGCGACCGTTGCCAGCTTCGGCGCCGCATCCACCTGCAGCGCCCGGTACCACGGTTCGGGAGTCCAGCCCCTGGCGGTCAGCGCCGCCACGACGGCCTGCTTCACCGGATGGTCGTCGTCGTCGGCGTAGGCCGAAGCGGCCACTGCCCCGCCCGGCCGCGTCACCCGGGCCGCTTCCCGCAGCCCGGCCGCCGGGTCGGACAGGTGGTTGAGCGAGAAGGCGGCGACCACGACGTCGAAGGCGCCGGCGGCGAAGGGCAATGCCAGTGCGTCGCCGGCCACGGCAGGGGGGCGACGGCCGGCGTTGTGGGAGAGCATTCCCGTCGCCGCGTCGACAGCCACCACGCGGCCGGCGCCCGCGGCCAGCAGTGCCCGGGTGGCGGCCCCGGTCCCGGCGCCGAGGTCCAGCGTCGATGCGCCGTCGATCGAGACGGGTAGGGCCGCAACGACGATCTCCGCGAGCCGGTTGTAGATCCTCGCCGGGCCGTGCTCCCAGGCGGAGCCCGTCGCCGAGTATGCGGCGGCGGCGTTGCGGCTCACAGGAGGCGAGCCCCTTCCCGGGCCGCGTCGCACCACCAGAGCAACTCGGCGTCGTCGTTGTAGGCCTTCTCCCAGCCGAAGAGGACGAGAGCCCCCAGCAGGCAGAGGCCGAGCTGGCGGCCCCACCATCCCTCCGTGTCGACACCGCGGCTCTCCAGGCCGAGCCGGAACGCCTCGATGGTCGCCTCCTTGGTGACGGGCAGCTTCTCCCGGTCGAGGGCGAGGTGCCAGCACAGCTCGTGGCACGCCGGGCCTTCGCCCACGTAGGCCCAGTCGATGAGCACCATCCGCCCGTCGGCGCCGATGCCCATGTTCGACGCCTTCGCGTCTCCGTGGAGGAGACAGGACGGCGTCGTCTTCAGGGCTTCGGCCAGGGGGGTGCAGTCGCTCCAGAGCTCTTTGATCACCCCGGCGATGTCCCGGGGCGCCCGGCCCCAGAATCGCTCCCACCCTTCAGCGGCGATGGCCGGTACCCGCTCGGGGAAGCCCAATGCCCGTTCCCCGTCGAGTGCAACCTGCCCGAACCACGCCCAGCGGGCCTCGTAGGGGAAGAGGTGGGGACCGATGACCGGATCGTCCCGGAACCCCCAGGTGGCGGCGCACCAACCGGCGAGGCGATCGACGAGCAGCTCGTGTTCGTCGGGGGTGAAGGGGACGTTTCCGAGGGCGACGAGCTCGTCGGACACGTCTCGCATGAGGAGGGCTGCGCCCCAGCCGTTGCGGCCGTACCCCAGGGCCGCACCGACCACCGTATGGTCGACCTGGTCGGGGGCGGCGTCGAGCAGCCCCGCCGCCCAGGCCCGTACCGGCCGGCAGACGAGGTCGCCCGACACCCGCATCGTGAAATCGTCATCGAGGTGGGCGTACTTGACGATGTGGGGACGGCCGCTGATCGAGACCCGCTCGAACGCCGCCGCCGAGCGACCGTCCGGGTTCACGAAGGGCTCGCGCCACTCGGCCTCGGCCAGGAGTTCGTCGACTGAGGCGGCCAGGCGACGCTTCTCGATGCTCGCCACGCCGCCATCATCGCATCTGCGGCGCCGGGTCTACCGCCCGAAGAGCGTGCGACTCCGCTTCACCGGGATGGCGTGTTCCCCTACAGCGAACCGGCTGGCCAGCCGCTCGAAGGCACCGGCCACTTCCGACTTGGGGGCGTCGAGGACGACCGGGACGCCCCTGTTGACGCTGAGCGGGACGACAAGGCTGCTCGGGATCTGGTGCTCGGCCTTCATCCCCAGTGTGTGCTCGACCTCACTGATGTCGAGATGGACTTTCGAGTTCGCCCGGTTGAGCACGAGCGTGAGCTTGGAAGCGTCCACTCCCAGCCGGTGCAGGGTCTGCAGGCCGATCTTGGTGTCCTTGATGTTGGGGACGTCGGTGCTGGCGACCATGAGGGTGTCGTCTGACTGCTCGATGACGGCGAGGGTCACGTCGTTCAACCCGGCCTGTGTGTCGATCACCACGTGGGCGCAGAAGCCCCTCAGGAGCTCGATGATGCGAAGGACGTCCTTCGCCGAAACGAGCTCGGAGAAGGACGGCTCGAGCGGCGCCATGAGGACAAGGAGGCCACTCGGCTCGTGCCGCACGAGCAAGCTCTGCAGATACTGGCTGTCGAGGCGGTCCCCGGCGGTCACTGCCTCAGCCAGGGTGTGGGAAGCCCCGAGGCGCATCATGACCGCGACGTCACCGAACTGCAGGTCGCCGTCGAGGAGGACGACCGGCCCCGGCGTCTGCTGGGCCAGCACGGTGGCCAGGTTGGTCGCCACCACGCTCTTCCCCGAGCCGCCCTTCGTGGAGGTCACGGCGATCACGCGGCCGTGCATCGAAGGCGTTTCGACCGGCGGGGAGGACGCCGGGAACCCGGTGAGGTTGCGGGCCACGCGCTCGAGCGACTGATACAGCGCGGCTGTCTCGACCGGCAGGGCGAGGACGTCCCGTACCCCGGCGCGGAAGGCCTGCTGGAGCAACTCGGTCGACAGTTCCGCGGTGACGAGGACGGCCCCCGCGTCGGGTCGCGTCCGGGTGAAGGACTCGACCTTGGCCAGACCTGCGGCGTCTGCCAGCCCCGGACCGAAGATCACCACCAGCGGCTGCGGCCCGGGCCGGTAGCCGGCCAGCGACTCGACCTCCGAGTCGGGGTACGTGACGACGCCGAGTCCGCCGAGCTCGAGGGCGATCGTCGTGCGGACCGTCGGGTCCGGATCGACGACCGCCAGGACGATGGCAGCGAGAGGTCGGAGCGACGCTTCGAGGGCCGGGTCGCCTTGACGCGGTGTCATGGTCATGCTTCAGCTATCGACCCGTCCGTAGCCCCTTCGAATCGCGGCCATCAGCTTCGACCGTTATGAGACACCGGGGCCGCAGTCGACATCGCCTGGTTCGTGTGCAGTTCGGCGCCCGTGATCCGGTCCCTCAGATATTGCCGTCCGCGGCCGATCGGGATGATGTGACGTGGGTGCTGTCCGCAGCGCTGAACTTCGTGATCGCTGTCTGCTACTTCGCGATTTCGGGGTTGATCGTCCGGGGCCTCGTGCGGGCGGGGGAGTGGCGGACGAACCGGTTGGGGCTGGCGACGGCCGGGATCTTCTACACCTGCGCTGTCCACCATGGGCTGCACACCTTCCACATGGTGGAGCCGGCCCTCGGCTTTTCCAGCTCGTCCGGCCTGGCGATGCGGAAGGCGTTCGACTGGCATTCGGTCGTGTCGGACATGGTCGGGGCCGGGGTGGCGTTGTACTACTTCTCCCTCCGGCGGAGCT
>JAICGL010000189.1 GCA_025923175.1 Acidimicrobiia bacterium | reverse complement strand
GAACCTCCTTCGGGCGGTTGGCATCAAGCAGTAGGCAGCGCAAGGCAGTGAAATTGCATGGTCCAGTGGTGCAGTCCGGTTAGCACGCCGCCCTGTCAAGGCGGAGGTCGCGGGTTCAAGTCCCGTCTGGACCGCTCGGTGAGGTCAGCCGACCCCAGCCCTCACCGATAATCGGCCGGGTCGCTCAGTCGGCAGAGCGCGCGCCTGAAAAGCGCGAGGTCATCGGATCGACGCCGATCCCGGCCACAGACAAAACCCCTGCTTGGCAGGGGTTTTGTTGTTTCGTGGTGTGTGCGCCTCCACCAAAGGGTCGGCTGCCATAAGCAACCAATTGGTCGCGTGTCCAGCTCCCTTATGGACCGCGGGATTGGTAAAGCCAAATCAGTGAAAGCTCTCCAGAAAGAGACCTGAGCTCGCGTGGACGCTCGAACGCTCAAGCGGGTACCCTGACGGTCGTCGCCGATCGAGGACGACGGGGCCGGGGGAGGGCCAACATGAGAGGGTCGATCCGTTTCGTTGTGGCGGCAGCCGTTGCAGTGCTGGGGCTGAGTAGCCCGGCCGGAGCTAGTCCAGAACTCGTCACGCCGGGTATCGGCGCGAACTTCTGCGACGGCTACACCGGCACGTGCACCAACCCCCTCTTCATGCGGACCGTTGCGCTCAAGGCCAATGAGTTCAGCCCGATCCCGGACGGGCCTCCCCACCCGCAGCGGTGGACGGTGGGCCGTGTGAAGCTCGCCGAGACACAGGATCTCGGGGGGACGGAAGAGGTGTTCGCTGTGGGCCACCTGAGGGTCCGGCCATTCGCGACGCCCTTCATTGGCGTCTCGACGGTCGCCTTCGGCCGGTTCGTCAAGAGCGGCAATCCCAACTACCCATATCGGTTTGAAGGGTTTGCGATTACTCACGACCCGGAGATATTGCGGAACCAGGACTTCGAGTTTATTGGCGAGCAGACGGCCGAGCCCCCTCCCCCGCCGGCGAACCGGTCGGACCGGTAGCCGAGACGGGCAGACGCGGCGAAGCCGATAGCTGGGACCCCACCCAGTACCGGCGGTTCGAGGCGGAGCGGGACCAGCCGTTCCACGACCTGCTGGCCATGGTGGAGCTCGTGCCGGGCGGGAGGGTTGTCGACCTCGGCTGCGGCGACGGGCGGCTCACCGCCCTGGCCCACCGGTCCCTGGGGGCGGAGTCGACGGTCGGGATCGACTCGTCGCCCGCCATGCTGGCCGATGCGCCCGCCGGTGAGGGACTTTCCTTCGAACTGGACGACATCGGGCTGTGGTCGGCGCCGGCCTTCTATGACGTGGCGCTGTCGAACGCCGCCCTGCACTGGGTTCCCGACCACCCGGGCGTGCTCGCCCGCTGGCGGGCGGGCTTGAGACCCGGGGGGCAGCTGGCGGTGCAGGTGCCGGCCAACTTCGACCACCCGTCGCACGCCGTGGTGGGCGAGGTGGCGGAAGGGCTGGGGCTCACCGTCGAGCCCGACCCGGTGGCCGTCAACGTACTGCGACCCGAGGACTACGCCGCCATCCTCGACGACCTCGGGGCGGTCGAGCAGCACGTGCGGCTGCAGGTGTTCGTCCACCACCTGCCGTCGAGCGCGGAGGTGGTGGAGTGGGTGAAGGGCACGACGCTCACCCGGGTGAAGCGGGCGACCGACGCCGAGGGTTACGAGCGCTTCCTCACCGCCTACCGGGCCCGCCTCCTCGAGGTGATCGGAGACGAGGCGCCCTACACCTATCCGTTCAAGCGCATCCTGTTCCGGGCCCGCTTCCGTTAGCTACGGTCCCGCCTCGTGATCCTGGATCGACCCGATGTTCCGATCGAGGACTTCGAGCGGGAAACGGCATGGCTGATCAAGCCCGAGGGGGCGTGCAAGGCGGGCGTCTGCATTCCGCTGCCGCCGTCACCTGCGACCGTCGAGGTCGGCGTACTTTCGGAGCGCCTCGGCATGGGGGTCGTGCACGACGAGCGCCATGGGTTGTGGGCGCTGGGTCCGTCGACGGTGAGCGGGCGGGCGCTCGAGTCGGCCGATGCTCCCGATTTCACGTTGCCCGACCTCGAAGGGCGGCCGTTCCGGTTCGGCTCGCTCAGGGGGAGGAAGGTCGTGCTCGTCGCCTGGGCGTCGTGGTGACACTGTCGTTCCGACCTGCCCGTGTGGCAGGAGCTGCGGGCGGAAGTGCATGACGACGGTCTCGAGGTCGTCACGGTGGCGCTCGACTCCGCCGGCCCGGAGGCGGCCCGGCCGTGGATCGAGCGGGCCCGTCCCGAACATCCGGCGCTGATCGACGAGCACCACCGGCTCGACGAGCTGTTCGGGATCGTCAACGTCCCGAGCGGGCTGTGGATCGACGAGGCGGGCGTGATCGTGCGACCGCCCGAGCCGGCTTTCGCCGCCCGCCCCGAGTGGGACGAGGGCATCGACGACGATGCCACCGACTACCAGCGCCGCACACTGGCCCTCGAGGAGCAGCTCCTCGTGGAGGACGAGAAGTACGTCGCCGCCGTCCGGGACTGGGCCCGCCACGGACCGGACAGCCGCTACGCCCTCAGCCCCGAGGAAGTCCTGACCCGGGCGCGGCCTCGGGGCCGCGCCGAGTCGGAGGCCGCCGCCCATTTCGAGCTCGGCATCCACCTCCAGCGGCAGGGCCATGCCGCCGGCGCCGTCGAGCATTTCCGGGCCGCCCACCGCCTCCAGCCCGAGAACTGGACCTACAAGTGCCAGGCTTGGAGCTTCGTCGACCCCCATCTCGGCCCGTCGGCCGAGTACGACACCGATTGGGCCAGCGAGGTCGAGCGGACGGGCGTGGAGGCGTACTACCCGCCGCTCGACATGTAGCCGAACACCGCCCGTTCACTCAGAGTTCGATTGCCGCGCCGGAACCCGGGTGCGAGCATCTCTATGAATGACCGATCGGAGTTCCCTCGCCCGGGGGGTCGTGGCCGAGGGAGTCGGGACCGGCCTCCTGGTGGCCATCGTGGTGGGGTCGGGCATCTTTGCCCAGCGACTGTCACCGGAAGACGAGGGGCTGCAGCTGCTGGAGAACTCGATCGCCACGGCCTTCGGGCTGATGGCGCTCATCCTGGCCTTCGGGAAGGTCTCCGGCGCCCACTTCAACCCGGTCGTCACGCTGGCCGACCGCGTGCTGGGCGGTGTCGACACTCGCCGGGCCCTGGCCTACATCGGCGCCCAGGTCGCCGGCGGCTGTGCCGGCACCGTCGTCGCCAACCTGATGTTCGAGCTGCCGGCGATCGAGTGGTCGACCCACACCCGCAGCAGCGCCGGCCTGTGGCTCGGCGAGGTCGTCGCCACCTTCGGGCTCCTCACCGTGATTCTCGGTGTGGTCCGCTCCGGTCAGACGGCGGCAGCACCGTTCGCCGTCGGGGCGTACATCGGCGCCGCCTACTGGTTCACGTCCTCGACCAGCTTCGCCAACCCCGCCGTCACCGTGGCCCGCAGCCTGACCGACAGCTTCGCCGGCATCCGCCCGGGATCCGTCCCGCTATTCGTCGTCGGCCAGTGCGTCGGAGCGGTCGCCGCCGTCGCGCTCGCCCGCTTCCTTCATCCTTCCTTGCCCGATCAAGCGGAGCGGGTTGTGGTCCCCCGCGATCAGTCCTGAGGAGGAACCCCGATGACCGATCGTCCCACCGTGCTGTTCGTATGCGTCCACAACGCCGGGCGGTCGCAGATGGCGCTGGGGTGGTTCAACCACCTGGCGGGGGACGCCGCCGTCGCACTGTCGGGCGGCTCCCAGCCCGGCCCGACGGTGAACCCGGTCGCGGTGGAGGCCATGGCCGAAATCGGCATCGACATCGCCAGGGAGTACCCCAAGCCGTGGACCGAGGAGGCGGTGCGGGCCGCCGACGTCGTCGTCACCATGGGCTGCGGTGACGCCTGCCCGTTCTATCCCGGCAAGCGCTACGAAGACTGGGTGCTCGACGACCCGCACGGTCAGGGCATCGACGCCGTCCGCCCGATCCGGGATGAGATCGAGCGGCGCGTCCGAAAGCTGCTGGTTGAACTCGGCGTCAGCACCCGTCACTGACGCTGGCGCAGCACACGGCTCCGGCCGTGTCGGTGGCCGCCTCGTTGGAGGCGGCTTCGGCGGGACCGCAACCCATCGTGTTGGCATCGGCGAGCACGGTGTAGATCTCCCAGGGCGCGCCGTCGGGATCGGACACCCACACCTTGTCCTGGACGGCGTAGCAGCAGCTCACGTTCTCCTCCGTCGCCGTCTGGCGACCCTCACCGGCGAGGCGGGCCTGGGCGGCGGCGACGTCGCCGGACGAGCTGACCTCGACGCCGAGGTGGTTGAGGGTGGCGGCGGCGCCGGGGTTCTCGATCAGGACGAGCTTGAGCGCCGGCTCCTCGATGGCGAAGTTGGCGTAACCGGGGCGGCGCTTGGCGGGGGCAACGCCAAAGAGCTGGGAGTAGAACTCCACCGCGGCGTCGACGTCGGACACGTTGAGGGCGAGCTGCACACGAGACATTTGCGAACCTCCTGAGATACATATTGATGACGATCGATGTATGAGGCAGCATGACAGGAACATCGACGCGTGTCAATATGTTCTGGTGAGATATCGAGGAGACCGCCTGTGGATGTGAAGGCCATCACCGCTTGCTGCGAACCCGTCCTGACCGAGACCCTGGGGGAGGACGAGGCGGTGGTGCTGGCTGCCGCCTTCAAGGTGCTCGCAGATCCAGCCCGACTCCGGCTGCTGTCGATGATCGCCAACGCCTCTGGGGGCGAAG
This sequence comes from Acidimicrobiia bacterium, assembly GCA_025923175.1. Taxonomy (GTDB): domain Bacteria; phylum Actinomycetota; class Acidimicrobiia; order IMCC26256; family BP-133; genus BP-133. Next base: position 2,763 of record JAICGL010000189.1, on the reverse strand, counting down.
GATGCGCCTGCGACCTGGTCGGCCCACTGGGCCGCAGCCAGCCAACCGTGTCACACCATCTGGGCGTGTTGACCGACGCCGGCCTCATCACCCGGGAGAAGCGGGGACGCTGGGCCTGGTACCGGATTGTTCCCGAGCGGTTGGCCGTGCTGCGGGACGCCCTCAGCGTCCCCGGCGAGCGAACCTAGGGCTCTTCCTCGGGGATCGGCTGGTCCTTCGTCGTCTCCGAAGGAGACGCTTCCTCGTGGCTGGTCACGGTGTCGATCGGCACCTGGTTGACCAGCCGGTCGACCCGCATCGGCCCGGCCGCTACCAGGGCATCAGCGGCCGCGGCGTTGCCGCCCCGGATGCCCACGACGACACCGCGCTCCTCGGCGAGGTCGAGGTTCGCCCGGCGCCGAGCTCCGATGAACCCGCCCAACAAAAATCCGATGAGGCCGCCGGCGGCGGCGCCCGAGAAGGCACAGAGGATGACCCTGCCCACGCCGAAGTCAAGGAAGGCGAGCGGGACCGCCAGCAGAGCGCCGGCAAGGGCGAAGCCCGCTGTCGGGCCGGGGATGTGCCGGGCCATCTCCGGCGTGACGGGGCCGGCCCACGACTCGCTCGTCTCCTCCCGCATCTCACCCATCAGTGCCTTGACGTCGTCGTTCGGGTCGTTGACGGCGACGTTCCGGCCCCCCCGGTTCCGCGCCTCTGCTGCCGCACGTTCAGCGGTGGCCTCGTCCGGGAAGACGGCCACGATCCGCTCATTTGACGTGCTGTTCGTGTCGAGTTCCGCCATGGCCTCGCTCCCCCTGTGCTGTGAGTTCGGCTGTCCTGCCGGAACGCGTACCCGCTGCACGGTGCGCGCCAACGTCAGGCCTGGTGCGAGGCTCTTTGATCCCCCCTGTCGAAAATGGAGCCCATGGACCAGGCAGTTCAGCTGATCGGCGCCGTGCTCATCCTCACGGCCTTCGTGCTCGCCCAGCAGCGGCGTATGGCGACAGACTCCGTGGTTTACCTGGTCCTGAACGCTGTCGGCGCCGCCCTCCTGGCGGTCGTGGCGGTGCTGGACGGAGACCTGGGCTTCACGCTGCTGGAGGGCACCTGGACCGTGGTCTCGACCGTCGGGCTCGTCCGCTGCCTCAAGGGACGCCCCGTCACCGGCCGCTGAGGACGGGCCGGGCGCAAATCGGGCAATCCGTCCGAAGGGCCTACCAGTAGCTGGCAAAAAGCGACAAGAAGGCCTCAAACGGGCTTCAAGAAAGCTTTATCGCGAAAGGGATCAAGAGGCCCGGCGGAGTAGTCCCCCCATGACAGCTCCTGGCCACCCCCACGGCCGGGCTCGGCGACCCCCTGTCGCCGGGAAACGGTGCCTCGGCGCGCCCGCTCACACCCCAGGAGGAGCAGGAATGTTCGGACAGTCAGTCAAGCGGCGGTGGGCTCTAGCAGCCCGCCGGGGACTCGCCACCGTGGTGGCCGGCGTGATGGTCGGCACCGGAATCGGTGTCCTCACCGCCGCCCGGGCGGCCGCTCCCGCCGGCCAGACGGGTCACATCCAGACGATTGCCGGCAACATGCAGAACTTCCAGCAGTTCGGCTACTCCGGTGACGGCGGTCCCGCCGCCCAGGCCCAGCTCTACAACCCCCGGGCCATCGGCTTCGGCAAGAACGGCGACGTGTTCATCGCCGACGCGCTGAACCAGCGCATCCGCAAGATCGACGCCAACGGCGTCATCTCCACCTTCGCCGGGAGCGGTCCCCCTGACGCCGGCGGGCAGCTCCAGAACGGGGCCACGCCGACCGGCGCCAACGGCGATGGAGGCCCGGCCACCTCGGCCGTGTTCAACCAGCCGCACGGTGTCGGCGTCGACTCCAAGGGCAACGTCTACATCGCCGACAGTGGTAACCACCGGCTGCGGATGGTCGACACCGCAGGCAGGATCTCCACGATCGCCGGCACGGGCGACCCGAAGGCTCCGCCCTGCCCCGACAAGGCGCCGACCTGCCCGGCAGCGGGGTCCGGGCTCAAGTTCCCGAAGTCGATGTTCATGACGGGAGGAGACCAGCTGTACCTGGCCGACAGCGGCGGCAACATGATCCGCAAGGTCGACCTCACCGCCAACCCGGTGACGATCAGCGTCGTGGCCGGCACGACGCAGGCCAAGAAGTACGGCGGTGACGGCGGACGGGCGACGGACGCCCAGCTCAACACCCCCGAGGGCGTGGCCGTCGACTCGGCCGGCAACCTCTACATCGCTGACAGCGACAACAACCTCGTCCGCAAGGTCGACACGACCGGCACCATCACGACGATCGCCGGCGACACGGCTGCGGCGCAGGCGGCGGCCGACTCCGGACAGCCCGCCCCGCCGAGCGACTCGTCCGGCGACGGGGGGCCGGCCAGCGCCGCCCACCTCGACTCGCCTCGCGGCATCGCCGTCGACTCCCTCGGCAACGTCTACATCGCCCAGGAAGCGAAGGACCTCAACGCCGGGGCCCGCATCCGCCGGATCGACCCTTCGGGCACGATCACCTCGATCGCCGGCAACGGCCGGACGAGCGGCCGCGGCCGCGTGGCCGGCGACCCGGGTCCCGTCCCGGCCGGTGAAGCCGAGTTCAACACCATGCACGATCTCGCCGTCGACAAGGCCGGCAACCTGTGGATCGCCGACAGCAAGAACAACCTCGTCCGGGTGCTCTTCGACCCGGCCAACGCTCCGGCGCTGGGCGCGGCCCCGGCCGGCCCGCCGCCCACCCAGCCTCCCGGCCAGCAGCCCCCGG
>JAICGL010000188.1 GCA_025923175.1 Acidimicrobiia bacterium | reverse complement strand
TGCTGGTGCTGCCCGTCCTCAACCTCTTCTCGTTCATCACCAACGCCCGAGGCGGGGCGATCATGGTCGAGGCGTCGGAAGCCAGCGCCGCCGACGGGCGGCTCGCCCGGGAGCACTTCCAGACCGCCACGGAATACAGCTTCTCCAAGGAGGTCCGGGTCTTCGGCCTGGCCGACGAGATGCTGGGCCGCCACCGCCGGGCCTCCGAGGCCGCCCGCGCCACCATGGTCCGGGCTGCCTTCCGGGGCGCTGCCTGGGAGGCCTTCGGCGGCTTCGTGGCCGTCGTAGCCAACGTCGGCGCCATCGCGCTCATCATCCACCAGGCCCAGAGCGGCCAAGCCGACATCATCTACGACCTCATCCTGACGCTGCGGCTCACCTCGATGTTGTCCGGGCAGATCTCCGACATCGCCAACACCACCGGCATGCTCGTGCAGACCCTCCAGGTTGCGGTTCGCCATATCTGGTTGCTCGACTACGCCCGGGAGCAGCACTCCGAGCGCTCCGGCCGGGTGCCGGCCCCCGAGCAGCTCCGGGGCGGCATCGCCTTCGAGAACGTCACGTTCAGCTATCCGGGCACCGACGTCGAGGTCCTCTCGGGCATGAACCTATGGCTCCCGCCGGGCTCGGTCGTGGCCCTGGTCGGCGACAACGGCGCCGGCAAGAGCACCATCGTCAAGCTGCTGTCCCGCATGTACGAACCGAGTGACGGCCGCATCACTGTCGACGGCGCCGACCTGGCCGACTTCGACCCGACCCTCTGGCGGCGCCGCCTGTCCGCCGCCTTCCAGGACGCCTGCCGGTTCGAGTTCCTCCTCGGGGAGACGATCGGCATCGGCGACGTCGACAAGATCGACGACGCCTACCAGATCCTCATGGCCACCGAGCGGGCCGGGGCGGGCCAGGTCCTCGAATCACTGCCCCTCGGCCTCAACACCCAGCTCGGGCGGCGCTTCGACGGCGTCGAGCTGTCGGGCGGGCAGTGGCAGCGCCTGGCACTGGCCCGGGCCAGCATGCGCGACCCGCTGCTGCTCCTCCTCGACGAGCCGACCGCCAACCTCGACGCCGAGGCCGAGTTCGCCCTCTTCGAGACCATCGCCCGGGCGACGCGCCGGGCCCGGTCCCGGGGGACCGTCACGATGCTCGTCTCGCACCGCTTCTCCACCGTCCGGATGGCCGACGTCATCGTCGTCGTCGACGGTGGCCAGGTCATCGAGATGGGCAGCCACGACGAGCTGATGAACCGCGGCGGCCTCTACGCCGAACTCTTTACGCTCCAATCGTCAGCATACGCTTAACTCCGTGCAGTTGATGCGAACTTTGCATTAACGTATGCCTCCGGGCCAAGGACGGAGGAGCACGAATGTTCAAGCGGATCACCACGGTCCTCCTCTTCGGAGGACTGCTCGGTCTCGTCCCCGCCGCCGCCCAGGCCGCCCCGGCAACACCGGCTGCGGTAACGCAAACCGGCTCTGAACCCGCCGCGGGTTACGACCTCTTCCACGACCGTCACGACGAAGATCACTACCGCTGCATGTACCGATGCGACGGCAAGCGCCACTACAAGAAGCACGGCCACAAGCACAAGTACCACCGCAGCTACTGCTGGGACTACAGCCACCGCAAGGGCTGGTACAAGACTCGCTGCGGCCGCCACTACGGTCACCACGACCACCACTGAGGGGGACTGATGCGCAAGGGCATTGTTGTCGCGCTCGCCGTAACCGGCTCGCTCATGGCGGGGCCGGCGGCCCGGGCGGCTACGGCTGAGCCGTCCGGGGCCGTACCAGGCACCTACACCCCGCAGCACTCCGGGCACGACCACGGCAAGAAGTCCGACCACGGCGACAAGCACGGCAAGAAGTCGTGGAAGAAGGACGACCATGGCCACCATGGGCACGGCCATGGCCACCACGGCCACGGCCACGGCCACGGCCATCATCATCACCACCACGATGATGGTGCGCACGCCAGCGGCGGTTACGACTCCCACCGCTCGCATCCCCGCCAGCATTCAGCGCCGCTCGCGCTGACCACCGCTTCCGCCGACGTCCTCGACCACGGGCAGGAACCGGCCGACGACGATCACGACCACGACGGCGACGGCAAGCCGGACCACGACCCCGAGGACCACGACAAAGACGAGAAGCCGAAGCCCAAGCCGAAGCCGAAGCCCGGTATTTGATCTTGATCGCGGATTAGCCGGGGACGCCCCGCAGGATGGCGTAACTGCCCATCGGGGTCGTCCGCCAGTCGTAGATCGACCCACCGACGGAGCCGGTGTCGATACAGGCCCGCACGAACCCCCGGTAGTCGTCGTCGTTCGACTTGTTGTCGGTGCCCCCCGCTGGATGTACCACGGCGTTGGGCAACCCGAGGTTGGTCCGAGTCCGCTGAACGTTCTCCGCCGTGTAGCGGTAGGCGTCGCGGTAGGGCGAACTCTTGGAGCGGAACGTCCAGTAGGACATCGGCATCCACACGTCGTAGAGCGGCGCCAGTTCCCGCCATGGGAAGCCGGGCCAGTACTTGGGGTTGATGGTCTCGATCAGGACGGGCGGCAGCGGGATGGCCGACACGGTCGCCGAACCCATGGCGGCGCGGAGCCGGCGGGAGAGCTCGATCAGCCGGACGCTGCGTTCGGCGTGGTTGGGCACGTCCCTCGTCCACTCGATGTCGTTGCCGATCCCGTCGAAGCCCTCGCCGTTGGCCCGGAAGTCGCGCATGGCCACGAAACGGCGCATGTCGGAGTCGAGGTCGTAGAACTTCGGGAGGTACCACGCCACGACCTTGATCCCCCGGGCGTGGGCCCGGTTCAGCATCGGACCGAGGATCTCGGGATTGACGAGGTCACCCGGTGAACGGATGTCGTCCTTCGCCGCCTGCAGGTAGAGGGTCTTCACCCCAGCCGCGGCCAGGTCGTCCATCGACTCCGGCGTGACGGGCGGCGGAGCCCCGTTCGGCTGGTACTGCGGGCTGAAGTCGTAGGCGTCGACCCACGTGCCGAGCCCGCGGTACACGGAAATGTCGCGAGGTGGCGGGGGCGTCACCGGCCCGAGCACGACCTGGGCGGCCGAAACCGGAGCCCGGGTGATCGACTGAGCCGTGGTCGTCGTCACCGGTGCCGGCCGGATGGCCGTGGTGGTGGTCGGCCGAGGAGCCGTGGTCGCCGGTGCCGCCGTCATGCTGGTGGTCGTCGGGGCGGCCGTGGTTGTCGTGGTCGACGGAGCCGTGGTCGACGAAGCGGCGATCGGCAACTCGATCGCAGCCACTTGCATCGAGTCCGCTGCCGGGGGCGTGGCGGGAGTGGCGCCCACCCATGTGGCCGCGCCCACGAGCACCGCCGCGAGGAGCGGCTTGGCCACGCCCGGCTTCATGGCAAATGCCCGCATTGCTCGGTTAGCACAGCACACTGCGGGCTCGAGTGAAAGGACCCTCGAAGCCCGGCGGCACAGCGTCTCCCCAGTTTTTCCCGCGTTTTCGATCGTTCACCTTCGGTGGTTTGAACATCCGGCAAGTGCCGCTGCTAAAGTACGTGAAGAAATTCACAAGCAGCGGTTTCTGGCGGTTCTTGCCACAGAACCACGACGAACTAGGGTGCGCCGGATGCAAGCGGCCGTTGGCCAGCTCCCCCTCGAAAGGATCCCCGCGACGTTCCCCGGAGATGACCGGTCACGCGTCGAGCGACAGTACCTCCGCTTCGCCGGGGTCGGGGTCCAGTACGCACTCACGGTGCTAGTCATGACGGGGGCTGGGATCTGGATCGACAACCGGCTCGATACCGCGCCGATCTTCCTGCTCGTGTTGTTGGCGCTCGGGTTCGTCGGCGCAACCTGGAGCCTCATCCACCAGGTCATGGGGGGCGACGACAAGCCGGAGAAGAAGCCGTGAGCCGCACCGCATCCCAGGGTCTTTTGATGGTGGGCGCTTTCATCGGGCTGCTCGTGGTGGCGGCGCTGTCCTTCATCGAATTCGACGGCGACGGGGCCCGGGGCGCGGCGGTCGGCGCAGCACTCGGCCTGCTGAACCTCTTTGTCGGCTACCTCGTGACCAAGCGGTCGCTCCGCACCGGGATGAAGTCGGCCATGGTCACACTGGCCGGCGGGTTTCTCGCCCGGCTCTTCGTGGTAGCCGGCCTGATGCTGCTCTTCCGGCGGACGGAGTCGATCGACCCGGCCGCCTTCGCCCTCACCTTCATGGTCTTCTTCTTCGCCTATCTCGGGCTCGAGATGGTCCTGGTGGAACGGTCGACAGCCCGGACGAGGGAGGCGGTGTGATGGTCCCCCGGATGACATTCCTTGGGGCAGTTGACGTCGTTCACCACCTGCTCGACTACGAGCTCCCCGGTGGTGTCACGGCCCACCAGATCCTGATTGCCGCCATCGCCCTGCTCACGATCGTGACCTTCACCATCGCGGCGCGGAAGATCCAGACACAGCCGAAGCGGACGGGTGTCGTCGCCCTCATCGAACTCACGCTGGTGTGGATCCGGGACGAGATCGTCTACCCCTGGCTCGGGCACGAGCGCGGCCGGAAATTCCTTCCCTTCTTCTGGACGCTGTTCTTCTTCATCCTGTTCTCGAACGCGATCGGCCTGTTCCCCTTCCCGTTCAACCCCTGGGAGCGCACCGCCACGGGCAACCTGGCGGTGACCATGGCCCTGGCGATCATGGCCTTTCTCGTCATCCAGGGGGCGGGGATGGTCGCCAAAGGCCCGATCGGCTACTGGGTCCACCTCGTGCCGCCCGGCACCCCGGGGTTCCTGGTACCGCTCGTGTTCGTCATCGAGCTCATCGGGCTCTTCACGAAGCCCTTCGCCCTGACCGTCCGTCTCTTCGCCAACATGACCGGCGGCCACGCCATCCTGCTGGTGCTGTTCGGCTTCCTCTACGGGGTCAAGGACGCCAACTCGGGCTTCCTCGGCATCCCGTCGACCATCGCCTCGTTCGGCTTCATCCTCTTCATCATGTTGTTCGAGGTCCTGGTGGCCCTCATCCAGGCCTACATCTTCACCGTGCTTACGGCCATCTTCACCAGCCTGGCTGTGGCCGAGGAACACTAGAAAGGAAAACAGGAGAACCCCATGAGTGACCTTCTCGCCCTCCCCATGATCCTTGCGGCTGAGGCCGCCCAAGCCGAACAGAACTGGGGCGCGGGCCTCATGGGCGCCGGCATCGGGGCCGGAGTCGCGGCCATCGGCGCCGGAGTGGGTATCGGCCGGATCGCGTCGAGCGCCACCGAGTCGATCGCCCGTCAGCCGGAAGCGGCCAACGACATCCGCGGCGTGACGATCATTACCGCCGCCTTCATCGAAGGCGTCTGCCTCTTCGCCGTCGTCGTCTGCCTGCTCGTCCAGGGCACGGCCGGCGGCCCGGCGTAAAGCCCCATGCACCACTGGGGGCTCCTGCTCGCCACGGCGGCCGAAGGCGCCAAAGAGCCGTCCTTCACCGATCTCAACTTCGTGACGGCCGCCTGGGTCTGGGTGGCGTTCATCGTCACGTTCCTCATCCTCCGGAAGGTCGCCTGGCCCGGCCTGGCCAACAAGCTGGAGGAGCGGGAGATCCGGATCGCCGAAGGGCTCAAGAAGGCCGAGGAGGCCGAGGAGCGCGCCCGCGAGCTGGCCCAGAAGCAGGAGCAGGTGCTCGCCGAGGCGCGGGCCGAGGCGCAGAAGCTCCTCGCCGACGCCCGCGCCGCCGCCGACAACGTGAAGAACGACCTCATGCAACAGGCGCAGACTGAAATCGGCGCCGAGCGGGAGAGGGCCAAGAAGGAGATCAACCTCGAACGCGCCAAGGCGATCGACGAGCTGAAGCAGGTGACGGTCGAGCTCACGCTCCAGGCGTCGGCGCGGCTCCTCAAGCGGGAACTCCGCGACGAGGACCACAAGCGCCTCGCTCGGGAGGTCGTCGAGGAGGTCGCGACCAGGCTATGAAGAACGTCTCGCAAGCGGCGGCCCGGGTCTACGCGCAGGCGCTGTTCGACATTGGTCTCGAGACGGGCACCGTCGGGGAGATCTACGACGACCTGCACGCCGCCTACAACGCGCTGAACGGGCTCGACGCCGACCTGCTGACGTTCTTCAACCTGCCGCAGTTCCGCCGGGACGAAAAGCGGCGGATCATCAACCTGGCCTTCGAGGGCAAGGTGGGCCGGCCGGTCCTCGGTCTCCTGCACATCCTGGTCGAGAAGCGGCGTGAGCCCCTCCTCGACAACGTCGTCGAGGAGTTCGACCGCTACCGCGACCAGCACGAGGGGCGGCTCCGCGCCCGGGTCGTCACGGCCCGCAAGCTCGATGACGACCTCCTCAACGCGCTGCGTCTGGCCATCGAGCAGCGCACGAAGAAGTCGGTCGACCTCACCGAAACCATCGACCCCGAGGTCATCGGTGGCCTCCGGGTGAACGTCGGCGACCGGGTCCTCGACGGGACCCTCCGACGCAGCCTCCAGGACATGCGGCGCAGCTTCGCCGCCACCCAGTCACAGGGATAGGAAGCCATGGCGCAGATCAGGACCGACGAGATCAGCTCGATCATCCGCCAGCAGATCGAGTCCTTCGACGTCGACCTCCACGTCGACGAGGTCGGCACCGTCCTCGAAGTCGGTGACGGCATCGCCCGGGTCCACGGCCTCGAGAAGGTCATGGCCTCGGAGATGGTGGAGTTCGAGAACGGGGCCTTCGGGCTCGCGCTGAATCTCGAAGAGGACTCGGTCGGTATCGTCATTCTCGGCGACTACTTCGACGTCCGCGAGGGGCAGACGGTCAAGCGCACCGGCCGGGTCCTCTCGGTGCCGGCCGGCGACGCGCTCATCGGGCGGGTGGTGAACCCGCTCGCGCAGCCGCTCGACGGGAAGGGCCCGGTCGAGACGTCCCACCTCATGCCGGTCGAGGGCCGGGCGCCGGGCATCGCCGAGCGCCAGCCGGTGAAGGAACCGATGATGACCGGCATCAAGGCCGTCGACGGGATGATCCCGATCGGCCGCGGCCAGCGGGAACTCATCATCGGCGACCGGGAGACCGGCAAGTCGTCGGTCGCCATCGACGCCATCATCAACCAGAAGGACACCGGCGTCATCTGCGTCTACGTCGCCATCGGCCTCAAGGCTTCGACCGTGGCCGGCGTCGTCGAGCTCCTCCGGGAGAACGGCGCCATGGACTACACGATCGTGGTCAGCGCCACGGCCAACGACCCGGCGCCGATGCAGTACATCGCCCCCTACGCCGGCTGCGCCATGGCCGAGTTCTTCATGTACAAGCAGAACAAGCACACGCTCGTCATCTACGACGACCTCTCGAAGCAGGCCGCCTCCTACCGGCAGCTGTCGCTGCTGCTCCGCCGGCCGCCGGGCCGGGAGGCCTACCCCGGCGACATCTTCTACGCCCACAGCCGGCTCCTCGAGCGTTCCGCCAAGCTGTCCGACGAGATGGGCGGCGGCTCCCTCACCGCTCTCCCGATCATCGAGACGCAGGCCGGCGACGTGTCGGCCTACATCCCCACCAACGTGATCTCGATCACCGACGGCCAGATCTACCTGGAGCCCGACCTCTTCTACGCCGGTGTGCGGCCGGCCATCAACGTCGGC
>JAICGL010000187.1 GCA_025923175.1 Acidimicrobiia bacterium | reverse complement strand
GGGCGGGACTCAGGGTCATGATGCCGCGCTCCTCCATACCTAATCTCTTAGGGATATACTAGTTGGATGAGCACGGTTCAGGCCAATGGCCTCACGATCGAGTACGAGACCCACGGAGAGCCGGCCGATCCGGCGCTGTTGCTGGTCATGGGCCTCGGCGCTCAGCTCGTCTACTGGCCCGACGACTTCTGTGACGCACTGGCCGCAGAGGGCTTCTTCGTCATCCGTTATGACAACCGGGACACTGGTCGGTCCACCCGAACCAGCGGGCCCATTCCCTCTGTATCGAAGGCGCTTGCCGGCGATCGGTTGCAGGCGACATACACGCTGATCGACATGGCGGCTGACGGAATTGGCGTCCTCGATGGGCTGGAAGTTGGTGCGGCGCATGTGGTGGGCGCGTCGATGGGCGGGATGATCGCTCAGCACATGGCGATCCACCACCCCGACCGGGTGAGGAGCCTGTGCTCGATCATGTCCGCGCCGACGGGCGACATGTCCTCTGATCCGCCGTCGGCTGAGGCCAATGCCGTGCTCCTCCGTCAGCCGGCCCGCTCGCGGGCAGAGGCGGTGACGCGAGCGATTGCAGACGCCCGCGTCATCGGGTCGCCCGATTTCACTCTCGACGAGCATGAGGTCCGAGTTCGTACAATGAGGTCGTACGACCGGGGGTTCTACCCTCTCGGCATCGCCCGGCAATTCACGGCGATGCTCGCCTCCGGAGATTGGCGGCATCACCTGGCGGACCTCGACCTGCCTGTCCTGGTGATCCACGGTGCTGCAGATGCCCTCGTGCGGCCGTCATGGGCCCGGGCAACGGCTGACGCAATTTCTGGTGCCGAATTGCTGATTATCGACGGAATGGGCCACGACCTTCCTCGCGGTGCGTGGCCCTCAATTATTAGGGCGATCGTCGCCAATGCCGGCAGCGCCGGCAATCGCTAGCTGGGCGAGTCAGGCTTTGCAAGTCATGCGCGGCGACCCATGGACCGAGAGGCCGCTTGTCAGCAGTTTTGGTCGTACGCCTGAAGTCCCGGTTGACGGTTGAGTACGCCCCCAGGGACTCGAACCCTGAACCCGCGGATTAAGAGTCCCTTGGAGGAGTTGGTCTTCGGACGGCCGCTGCGCCGTGATCAGCACTTTTGAGGTGTCGGCCTGGCGCTGGGGGGCTCTGGAGGCTGGCTTGGTCGCCTCTTTTGTGGTGGAGATCTGTGGTGTTTGCTTGAACAAGCAACGGCGTCAGATCTGGCTTGGCAACCCCGACGTCTTCGCCCATGTTGGCCCGGACGGTCAGTATCGGCGTCAGCATTCCTCGACGGCGGCAAGGTTTGCGCCGGGCGATACCGCTCTTGTTCCTCGCGTCATGAGGACGCTGTGATCGCCGCGGACTCATGTCCCGGTACGTCATCGGAGTTCGTAGAGGTAGAGCAGGGCCGCCCAGCCGGAGGGCAGGAGCGTCGGGGGTTCGTCGAGTTCCTGGCTGTACTTGAGGGCCATCTCGATGAAGAACCGGCTGTGCCAGAAGGCTTCGAGTATCGGCCGGGTGACCTCGAGCCAGCGCTGGTTGTGCTCTCGTTCGAACTGCAGGCCCGTACCAGCCTTGATGATCTCTTCGAACCAGGGGTGGAAGGGGCGGCCGCCGGGTGACACGGCTCGCAGGGCGTCGACCATGGCCACGGTTTCGCCCTGGAGGTAATACACCTTGAAGCTCTGGTGCCAGAAGCGGTAGACGAAGTCCTCGTAGCCCCATTCGCCTGAGGCTCGGTCCAACTCGGCAGCAAGGCGCACCTGGTCGCGCTTCAGGTTGGTGAGCAATTCTCGGGCGGCTGGGCGATCGTCCAACACGACCCGATGATGCCCGACGCCCTAGCGGACGATCGAACGATTTTGACCAAAGCGCGCCGGTCTGGGGGCGCTACTGCTCGTCGTCAATGGTGTATTCGCGATCGGCCTGCTCGAAGGCTTTGCGGTGTTCTTTGATGGCGGCGGCGAATTCGGGATTCCTTCGAAGTTGTCAGGCGGCGTTGGGGTCTCGGAGCTCGGTGCGTTCAGTGATGGTGACTCCGAGGGCTTCGGCGATGTCGCAGAGGCGTGCGAGGCTGGCCGATCGGTAGGCGGTTGATTCGTATCGTTGGATTTGTTGCTCGGCGACGCCGAGGGCGTCGGCCAGGTCGCGCTGGGTCCAGCCGCGGGCGATGCGTGCCTTGATCAGACTGTCAGCGAGGCCGGCGAGGGAAGAGGCTTCGAAGACGGTGGTGCTACCGGCTCGGAGCTGTTCGTACTCGGTGAGCTCGTCGCGGAGGTCCTGGATCTGGCTCTCCAGCCCGGCGGCCTGCACGTCGCGGAAACCGTCGTTGCCGGCGGTGCCGGCCTGTGTGCCGGCGAGGCTCGACTCGAGCATTGTGAGTTGCTTGCGGGTCTGTTCGTATTGCCGTTCGTTGGTGATCATGTCCAGGGCTCCTTGCTGAGGTCGATCACGACGATTCCTTTGGGAGTGCCGTCGCGGTCTGACTGGAAGAAGGCGGCGAATTCCTGACCGCTGCCGGCCTCGATGACGTTGGGGAGGAATTCGCCGCCGAAGCGGGCCTTCTGGGTGGCGCGTTGATGGCTGAGGTCGAGCAGCTCCGGTCCGATCTCTTCGAGGAGTGCCCGGTCCACGCCCGTTGGTGACCAGACACAGTCGAAGTCGCCTGGCTCGTCTTTCGCCGTTACGAAGCTTCCATTGATCCAAACTCGGACGCATCCCGTTGTTCCCAGAATGGCGAGACCGTCGGCGAGGCCGTCGAGGAGTTGTCGTCGGCGGGTGGTCCAGCCGAAGCGGGCCTGGATCTCATCCCAGGTCGCGTCGTGCTCACCGGGAGGAAGCAGTCCTGTCTTCGGATCGAACGGCGGAATCGACACGCACACAACATATCCGTTGTGTGCCGGACGAAGGCCAATCTGTGCCTGTTGCGATAGCTGTCCTCGAGACGAATTCCGTGCCGAGGTCGGGGTTCCACCGTGGTGGCCGGCATTCGTAGATGGTGAGGTCTTGCGCGTTGGTCGCAATCCACTCGCACGGCGTTGTGGTGCTGCGGCGGGACGCGCTCTGCAGTCGTCGCGGACGGCGGCTACGTCGGTCTCGGGGGAGCGGTCGACGTGACCACGAAGTCATGGTCGCACAGCTGCGGCCCCGCCACTCGGGCCGCCTGAGCCGTCAGCGCCGAGGAAGGTTATTACCGCAGATGCTGACCGAGGTTTACCGGCCGGTTTACCAGAGGGTTTACTGTGGCGGCTGCCACGGACCCGAAGCGCCTTGATAGTGGAGAAGGGCTGGTGAGGAACCAATTCCTCAGTACGCCCCCAGGGACTCGAACCCTGAACCCGCGGATTAAGAGTCCGCTGCTCTGCCAGTTGAGCTAGGGGCGCGTGGTACGGCCTCGACAGGTTACAGGGTCCGACCCGGGGTGACGGCTCCGGGTTCAGCTGGCTTGGGCGATCCGCCGCTGCTTGTAGGCATCGATCGCTTGGAGGCTGAAGCACGGCAAGTTGTTGAACCTGGCCGCAATCTCGATTCGGCCGGCCCCTGCCTCCATAGCGAGGTCCGGGATAAGCATGTCGAGAAGCTTGGCCGCTTCATGGATCATAAGGAGACCCTGGGCGTGCGCTTGCTGGTGGGCGGGCACGAAGCCTTCGGGTGCTCGGAACGGCGCCTCACACATCTGCGTCTCCTTTGGGAAACCACTTGTCGAGAATGAGGTCGGCGAGCTCTTCAGCCATGGCCACCAAGTCGAAATTATCGGTATCTGAGCCAACTTCAGCGGCTCTGAGGAGGCAGCCAATCAGAGCATGCGTCTCGTTGGCGTCGAGCGTGATGTGGTCTCGCACGGAACGACCTCATTTCTGAACCCCCCAGCTCGGGGTCGCAGAAAAGAGCCTATTCAGAGGGTGTGACAGCCCCACGGCCATGGGGTCGGACTCGAGGATCCAAAGGACCAGGCGGCGGGTGTCGGCCATCGACGTCGGCGGGAGCCATGCCGTCCATCTTGGTAGCCGGAACCGTCCGGGCACCGCCTATCTTGAATCCATGGACGTCGTCGTGACTGGGTCGAGCGGGCTCATCGGGACGGCCCTGAAGGGCGCCCTCGAAAAGGCGGGGCATCGGATGGTGCCGATGGTCCGATCGCAGCGTTCGGGCGACGCGATCCATTGGGATCCGGACGGCGGGGAGATCGATGCTGGGGGGCTCGAGGGGATCGGGGCGGTCGTCCACCTGGCGGGGGAGGGCATCGGGAACCGGCGGTGGAACGAGGCTCACAAGGCCAAGGTGAAGGAGAGCCGCCAGAAGGGGACCAGCCTGCTGGCCCAGACGCTTGCCAAGCTCGACAAGGGACCCAAGGTGCTTGTGTCGGGGTCGGCGGTCGGGTACTACGGCGACCGGGGCGACGAGGTGCTGACCGAGAGCAGCCGGCCGGGGAACGACTTCCTGGCCGGCGTCTGCACGGCCTGGGAAGCGGCGACGGCGCCGGCCAAGGAGGCGGGCATCCGGGTGGCGCACACCCGGACGGGCATCGTGCTGTCGGGCCGTGGGGGAGTGCTGCCCAAAATGCTGCTGCCGTTCAAGTTCGGCGCAGGCGGCAAGCTCGGGTCGGGGCGGCAGTGGATGAGCTGGATCGCCCTCGAGGACGAAGTCAGTGCGATCGTCCACCTCCTCGGCGACGACTCACTGTCAGGGCCCTTCAACCTCACGTCGCCGAACCCGGTGACCAACGCAGAGATGACGAAAGCGATCGGAGCAGCGCTGCACCGGCCGACACTCATCCCTGCGCCGGCCTTTGCGCTCAAGACGGCGCTCGGGGCAGAGATGGCGGAGGAGCTGCTCCTCGTCAGCCAGCGGGCCCTCCCAACGCGGCTGCTCGATTCGGGCTACACGTTCCGGCATCCCGATCTCACCGACGCGCTCCAGGTCGCGCTGGCCGAGTCGTCCTAAGCGAGTTTCAGGTCGGCGAGCAGCGCCAACACTGAAGCGACCACTGCGACGCCGAAGAGCGAGGTGACGACGTCGTGGACCATGCCGCTGGCGGCTTGGCCTCCGTCGATCAGGCGGCCGTCGGGTTCGACGCGCAGGCGGCGGCGTTCGAAGCGGGCGAGCTCGGTGCCGTCGCCGGCAGCGAGCAGCAGCGCAGCCGGGTCGTGGAGGACGACCTCGCCCCACTGCGCCACCCACGCCTGCACCATCGGCTCCAGGACCGGGGCCGTGGCCACCAGCTTGGGGAGCAGGCGGTCATCGACGCGGGCGGCGACGGTGGCATCGAGCGGCACGATCACCGCTCCGGGCACGGACAGGACCGTGGCGGCGGCCTCGGGGTCGGAGGCGAAGTTGTGCTCGACCGTGCGGACCTCGCCGCGGTGCTCGACCGGGCGGAGGGCGCCGCCCATGACCGTGAGCTCGGGCGGGCGAACTCCGGCCGCCGTGAGGGCCGCGACGTTGGTCAGCGGACCGATGGCGAGGAGCGCCTCTGCGCCGGAGGGCGGCACGGCGTCGACGACGTCGGCGGCATCTCCGCCTGACGCCTCGGCTCCAGCGACCACGGTGACCGACCCGAGGTCGACGCCGGCGCCGGCCAGCAGTCCAACCGCCGCTGCGGCGCGGCGCTCCGGATCAGATCCGACTGTCGACACTCCGACCAACTCGACCGAAGGGTGGGCAACGGCGGCCAGCAACGCGACGGCGTCGTCGACGTTGGTGCCGATGTCGGTGTCAACCCAGAGCCGGACCACAGCGCCGGTCTATCACCGGAGATTGTCGAAGACCTCGCCGGGGATGACAGCCCACGGCTGGACCTCCCAGCGGCGCACCAGACCGGTCTGCACGTACGGGTCCCGGGCAGCGAACCCCTCCGCCACCGACCGGTCGCCGTGGAAGATCAGCAGCGCGCGGTCGGGCGGGTCTCCGACTGCGCCACCCATGACGAACTCACCCCGCCGGCGGAACTCCCCGGCCAGACGAAGGTGTTGCGCCCGGTGTGGCATCCGCTTCTTTTCGTAGTCGTCGACCACTTCGTAGATGAGCACGAAGTTGCGGACGATCGAGATGTCGGGCATCAGCGCCTCCAAGAGGGTGAGGCCCGACAGACTACGGACGCCGGCTACTTGTCGCGCTTGCCCTTCTTTTCCGGGCGCGCGTCGGACTTCAGCTTCCGGTTCTGGGCCCGGACGGCCGAACGGGACTTGCCCCCGGCGGCAGCGCGATTGGATCTCGGCATGACTGTGCATTTCCCCTTTGCTGGAGAGCTCGGCCAAGCACGGGACTGGACCGCCGCTACCTTATGAGTAGACCACACTTGGGCGGCCTTCAGGTCACCGGCCCCGGATTTCGGCTCAGGTGACGCGGTAGACGTCGTACTCGATCAGGAAGCCGGGCAGGGCGTGGCCCTTGCCGACGAACATCGTCTGGTTCACCCAGGCGTAGCGGGGGTCGCCGGTTTCGAGGCGGGGCGAGGTGCGGAAGTAGTGGTCCTCGAAGTCCGTGGGCCCAGCCGTCCCGAGGGCTGCCATGGTCGTCTCGTTGAGCTCCAAAAGGCCGTAGTACTGGAAGTAGATGTTGGCCCCGTCCTGGGTCGTCATCTGGAAGCGGACGTCGATACGGCCAAATCCGTCGGCTTGGATCGAGAACCACTCGCCTCCGCCGGTCAGGATGATCCCGCTCAGGCGTTCACCCTCGACGACGCCCTCGATGACCTCGAAGACCATGCGGTGACCGAATGGGCCCGCCCCGACGTCGACCGGCGGTTTCAGCTGCGCCCGGTAGGAAAACTCGTAGACGAGCTCAGGTGCTTTGCCATGAGGTCCCATGGCCGCGCACTCTATGCCTCCCGCTAGAGCGACACTCCGAAGAATTCCTGGAGCCGGGCGCTCAGCTTGTCCTTCGTGAGCTGGCCGGGGGCCACGTACTTCAGGTTCCCGTCCCCGTCGTAGAAGGCGGTGATGGGCATGGCATTGCGGACTTCGTAGCGGTCGTGAAGGGCGCTCGCGCCCTGGCCGACGTCGCGGGCCAGAGTCATGCCCGCGTCCGCCAGCCCCATGCTGCGGGCCAGGGCGACGCCGGCCGGAGCGGTGATCTCCTTGGAGTTCACGCCGACGAAGGCCACTTTCCCGGCCAGCTGGCGGGCGGCGGCGGTGAACTCGGGAAGCTCCTTCTTGCACGGCTCGCACCAGGAGGCGAAGAAGTTGACCACGAGCGGTTTGCCCTCGAAGTCGGCCAGGCGCACCCGGCCGGTGCCTTCGAGGGCGGGCAGGTCGAACCTGGCCGGGTCGGTGACATCCGGTCCGCCCGCCTGCCCCCCGTCCCCGTCGTCGGAGGAGGACGACAACACGAACCCGGCCAGGGCGGCCACGATCACGAAACCGACCACGCTCACGATGAGCGGCAGGCGACGCCCGAGCCTCTCCCGGGGGTTCGGGGGTGTCCCCCCGGAACTCGTCATCCGAGGGTCAGCAGCCGGCCGAGCCCGATGTCGGACAGACCCTCCTGCAGCTTGGCGGTGAGCCAGGTGAACCGGTTCATCACCAGCAGGACCCCGAAGAAGCCGAGCGCCACCGCCG
>JAICGL010000186.1 GCA_025923175.1 Acidimicrobiia bacterium | reverse complement strand
GTCGCGCCGGCACGGCTCGACCCGCAGGATCGGCGGGCTGGCGGGGAGCACGAGCTGGTAGGGGCCGTCGGCGTCGAACGGAAAGGCGGTACGGAGCGGCTCGTGGCGCTCGACGAGGTCGCCGAGTGCGAGCCACAGGGCGTCGTGGTCGAGTTCGCCCCGGAAGCGGACCGCCGAGGCGATGTTGTAGGTCGGGCTCGGCCCCTCCATCCGGTACAGCTTCCACAGGCCGCGCTGGACGGGTGCCAGCGGCAGGCGGTCGGGGCGGGGCCGGGGTCGCAGCGGCGGACGGCCGACTGCCGGGTGTCCTGTGCCGGCGGCCGGCAGGCGGGCGGCGAGGCCGGCCACGGTCGGAGCGTCGAAGAGGTCGCGCAGGGGGACCTCGCGGCCGAGCGCCGCCCGGATCCGGGTCACCAGGCGGGCGGCCAGGAGCGAGTGGCCGCCGAGAGCGAAGAAGTCGTCGTCGGCGCCGACCCGCTCGAGCCCGAGAACCTCGGCGAAGAGCGCCGCCAGCGCCCGCTCGTCCGACGTGACCGGCTCCCGGCCCGAGGCGAGCGCAGCGAAGTCGGGCGCCGGGAGGGCGGTGCGATCCACCTTGTTGTTCGGCGAGACCGGGAAGGCGTCGAGGACGACGATCGCCGCCGGAACCATGTACGGCGGAAGTCGATCGGCCAGGAATGAACGGAGAGCAACGGCGTCGGCCGATGCGGCGGCGGCTGTGACGTAGCCCACGAGTCGGCGGACACCGTCGTCGTCGCGTGCCACCACGACGGCCCTGGCGACATCGGGGTGGGATTCGAGGACAACCTCGACCTCGCCGGGTTCGATGCGGAAGCCGCGGATCTTGACCTGGTCGTCGACCCGCCCGAGGAACTCGATAGCGCCGTCGGCTTTCCAGCGGGCCCGGTCGCCGGTGCGGTAGAGGAGGCCGCCGGGCGGCCCGTAGGGGTCGGCGACGAACCGGGTGGCGGTGAGGCCGGGTTGGCGGTGGTAGCCGCGCGCCAGGCCGGCGCCGCCGATGTAGAGCTCGCCGGGAGCTCCGGGCAGGCAGAGCCGCAGTGCGTCGTCGAGGACGTAGGCGGTCATCTGCGGGTCGGGATGGCCGATCGGCACGGGCCCCCGGTGCCCGGGTGGGCATTCCCACAGCGTGGAGTTCACGGTCGCTTCGGTCGGGCCGTAGGCGTTGAACATCCGCCGGCCGGTGGAGAACCGGGCCACCACCTCGGGCGGGACGGCCTCGGTGCCGCAGAGCAGCGTCGAATCCGGCGGGAGGTCGGTGTCGGCCGGCAACGCCGTGAGGACCGAGGGCGGCAGCGCCATGTGGGTCACCCGCTGAACGGCGAGGTATTCGGTGAGCTCGGGGCCGGCGACGCGCCGCTCGGCGGGGACGACGACGAGGCAGGCGCCGGACCCGAAGGCCTGGACGAGCTCCCAGAACGCCAGGTCGAAGCTCGGCGAGGCGAACTGCAGCACCCGGCTCTCGCCGGTGACGCGGAGCCGTTCCGTCTGGGTGGCGATCAGCTTGGCCACGCCGGAGTGGGGCACGACGACACCCTTGGGCCGGCCGGTGGATCCCGAGGTGTAGATGACGTAGGCCGCGTGTCCGGGCCGCAGCGGTGCCCGCCGGTCGGCGTCGGTCAGGTCGCTCGCCGGGAGCGCGGCCAGGCGGTCGGCGGTGGACCCGTCTTCGGGTGTGACAGCGTCGAGGACGATCGCCGGCCGGGGCCGGACGCTCTCCGGTACCGCCTCGCTGGTGACGGCCACCACCGGAGCGGCGTCGGCCAGCATCATCCGCAGCCGGTCGGGCGGGTAGTCGGGGTCGAGGGCGAGGTAGGCGGCGCCGGACTTCATGACGGCCACCAGGGCGGTGATGAGATCGAGGGAGCGGGGTAGGGCGACGGCCACCACCGTGTCGGGCCCGGCGCCGGCCGCGACCAGAAGCCGGGCCAGACGGTTGGCCCGTTCGTTCAGCTCCCGGTAGGTCAGCTGCTCGTCGCCGCAGACGGCGGCCACGGCGTCGGGAGTGGCGGCGGCGTGGGCCTCGAAGACGGACGGGAACGTCACCTCGGGGGTTGCCGGGCCGGTGGCGTTCCACTCGACGAGGGCCCGGCGCCGTTCCCCGGGTGTGAGCAGGTCGACCCGGGCCAGCGGCGCGTCGGGATCCTCGACCGCCGCCGTGAGGAGCCGGGCGACACGGTCGAGGATGTCGTAGGCGTCGGTCTCGGACCAGTGATCGGCCCGGTATCGCAGCCCGACCCTGAGGGTCTCGCCCGGCGTGGCGATGAGGGTGAGGGGGTAATGGGTGACGTCGGAAGCGTCGAGCTCGTCGAGGGTGAGGCCGCCGTCCTCGGGGTCGTCGACCTCGGGGTCGTCGAGGTCGGGGAAGTTCTCGAAGGCGACCAGCGTGTCGAACAGCTCGTCGACGCCGGCCGCTTCCCGGACGATCCGGGACAGCGGGAGATGGTGATGGTCGAGGAGCCGGGCCTGGGCGGCCTGGACCTGTTCGGCGACTGCCAGCAGCGGCGCGCCGGGGCGCAGCGCGACGCGGACGGGCACCGTGTTGATGAACAGGCCGATCATCGACTCGATCCCGTCGAGCTCCGGGGGCCGCCCGGCGACGGTGGCGCCGAACACCACGTCGTCCCGGCCCGTGGTGACACCCAGTACGGCGCCCCAGGCAGCCTGGACCACGGAGTTGAGCGTGAGATGGCGGTGCCGGGCGGCCTCGGTGAGGGCGGCGGTGGCCGCCGCCGAAAGCTCGAGCTCGACCAGGCGGGGTGGCGGGCCGGTCGGCAGGCCGGGCGCCACGAGCGTCGGACCGTCCAGCCCGGCGAGAGCCTCCCGCCAGGCGGCCTGTCCGGCCCCGGGATCCCGGGCGGCCAGCCAGGCGAGGTAGTCGCGGAACGGCCGGACCGCTTCGAGCGCCGAGCCGTCGCCATCGGCGTCGTAGATCCGGACGAGCTCGTCGAAGAACAGCGGCAGCGACCAGCCGTCCATCAGGGCGTGGTGGCTGGTGACGATCAGCCGGGAACGTCCCCGGCCGAGTCGGGCCAGCGTGGCCCGCAGGAGCGGCGGGCGGCTCTGGTCGAAGCCGGCGGCCAGGTCCTCTTCGGCCAGCCGGTCGACGGCCGCCGCCCGGTCGGCGTCCGGCAGCGCCGAGAGGTCGACCTCGCGCCACGGCACCGGCGCCTCCCGGGGCACGACCGACACCACTGTCCCCGACGCCAGCTGGCAGAACCCGGCCCGCAGGTTCGGATGCCGGTCCAGCAGCGCCTCGAGCGAGCGGCGCAGCCGGACCGCATCGACGGGCGTTCTTTGGCGGCTCACGCCGCCGTTGTCGGGGGGACACCCCCCATCCCCCCGGGGGGCGCCGCCGGCGTCGAAGACCACCTGCGGCAGGTAGGGATCGTGGCCGTCCTCCAGCACCGAGTGGAAGTAGAAGCCTTCCTGCAAAGGCGTCGCCGGCAGGACGTCGGCCAGCGTCCCGACCCGGAGTGCGAGGTCGTCGAGGTCGGCCTGGGTGACGTCGACGAGCGGGAAGTCGAGCGGCGTCTGCGATCCGGCTCCGGGTGTGGCGGCATGCAACACCAGTCCGTGCAAGGCCTCAGCGAACAGTGCTGCAAGAGACTCGACGTCGGCGCGATCGAGGACGCCCGTCGGCCAGGCCCAGGCGACGTCGAGTTCCGGGCCGTCGCCGGTGTCGGTGATCTCGGCGTTGATCTCGAGGACGTGGCCGGCGGGCATGTTCTCGCTGCCGTCGCCGAAGTCGACGTCGTCGTCGGCGACGCCCCAGTCGCCGGTGTCCGCGAGGTCGCTGCGACCCCCGTAGTTGAACAGGATCTGCGGCCCCGGCAGGGCTCCGAGCCGGGCGGCGCCGTCGGGGTCGAGCCAGCGGAGGAGCCCGTAGTGGAACCCTGCCGCTGGCACCGACCGCAGCTGTGCCTTCACGGTATCGAGGGCGGCGCCGGCCGCCGGTTCTCCGGCGAGGGCCGCCGCAGCGTCGATGCCGGTCAGGTCGAGCCGGACGGGAGCGATGGTGGTGAACCAGCCGACCGTGGCGCTGAGATCGAGGGCGGCGAGGGCGCCCCCTGCTTCGGAATGTCCAGCATCACGGCCGTGGCGCTCCAGCGCCACGAGGCAGGCGGCCGGCACTTCCTGGCCAGCGCCGCGGCGCCACTGCGCGATTGCCAGCGTCAGCGCGGTCAGGAGGACGTCGTTCACTCCGGCGTGGAAGGCGGCCGTCAGCCTGCCGAGGATCGAGGCTGTGCTGTCGGGCGCCAGTGTGACGGAGAGGGTGTCGGTGGTCTGGCCGGCGTCGACGGCCGGGTCGAGCGGGCGACGGCCGATGAGCGGGTCGGGCTCGGAGAGCACTCCCTCCCAGAACGGCAGCTCTGCCTGCACGTCAGGGTGGGCGACCAGCTCGGCCATCCGGCGGGCGTAGGTCCGAAACGAGGTGGAGGGCGGCGCCAGGTCGGTCCCCGTCCCGAGGTCGGCGAGGTCGTCGCCGATGACCGACCACGACACGATGTCGACGGCGAGGTGATGGACGACGAGCAGGAGCCGCCCGGGCGTGTCAGTCCCGAAGTCGAACCACACGGCCTGCACCATCACTCCGGAATCCGGGTCGAGCCGGTCGGCTGCCGCTGCTGCCTCGGCTTCCATCACGTCCACGAAATCGTGTCGTTCCACCGACACGCGACGGAGCATTTCGACGCCCGGTGCCGGTGCTGTCGGGATGTCGAGCGACCAGGCGTCCTCACGGCGCACGAGCCTGGCCCGCAGCACTTCGTGCCGCGCCAGGAGCCCGTCGAGCACGCCGTGCAGGTGATCGGCGGTGACGTCGGCCGGGAGCTGGAACAGCTGGGACTGGTTGAAGCTGTCGATGCGTCCGCCCCGGGCCTCGGCGATGTCACGGAGCCAGGCGATGATCGGCGTGGCCGGAACGGTGCCGGTCCGCTCGGCTGCGGTTTCGACGACCAGGTCGGGCGGAGTGTCGCCGGCCGCGGCCACCAGCTCGGCCACGGTGCCGGTCTCGAATACCTGCCGGGGCGTGATGGCGATTCCGGCCCGGCGGGCGCAGCCGACGAGTTGGATCGAGAGGATGCTGTCGCCGCCGAGATCGAAGAAGTTGTCGTCGATGGTGACGCCCTCGACGCCGAGGACCTCGGCGAACAGGCGGCAGAGGGTCTCCTCCTCGCGGTGGCGGGCCGCTCGGCCGGCGCCCGCCTCGAAGACGGGAGCGGGGAGGGCCGCCCGTTCGACCTTGCCGTTGGGGTTGAGCGGGAAAGCGTCGAGCACCACGACCGCCGCCGGGACCATGTACCCGGGCAACCTCGCGGCGACGAACGCACGAAGGGCGGCCGGGTCCGCCTGCTCCGCGATCACGTATCCCACGAGCCTGCGCACCCCATCGTCCTCGCGGGCGACGACGATGGCCTTGGCGACGTCGGGATGCGCCTCGATCGCCGCTTCCACCTCGCCGGGTTCGATGCGGAAGCCGCGGATCTTGACCTGTTCGTCGACGCGGCCGAGGTATTCGATCTCGCCGTCAGCCGTCCAGCGGGCCCGGTCTCCGGTGCGGTAGAGGCGGGCGCCCGGCGGCCCGCAGGGATCGGCCACGAACCGCGCCGCCGTCAGACCAGGCTGGCGGTGGTAGCCCCGGGCGAGGCCCGCCCCGCCGATGTACAGCTCACCGATGCTCCCGGGCGGGCACAGCCGGAGGGAGCGGTCGAGGACGTAGGCGGTGGTATGCGGCGCGGGCCGTCCGATGAGGACGGGTCCGGCGTGGTCGGCCGGGCACTCCCAGAAGGTGGCGTAGACCGTTGCTTCGGTGGGGCCGTAGGAGTTGACCATGCGCCGTCCGGGGGCGAAGCGGTGCACCACTTCGGGCGGGACCGCCTCTCCGCCGGCATGCAGCGTGACGCCGTCCGGGAGGTCGACGTCGGCCGGCAGGGCGGCCAGGACCGACGGCGGTAGGTCGAGGTGCGTGACGCGGTGCTCTGCGATGTAGGCGGCCAGCTCAGGGCCGGGGAGGCGCCGGTCGGCCGGAACGACCACCAGGCATCCGCCGGAACCGAACGCCCGGACGATCTCCCAGAACGAGACGTCGAAGCTCGACGACGTGAACTGCAGGCCCCTGGTGTGCGCGTCGACTCCGAACCACCCGGTCTGGGCCGCGAGGAGCTTGGCGACCCCGGCGTGGGGGACGACGACGCCTTTGGGCCGCCCCGTCGTTCCCGACGTGTAGATGATGTAGGCCGCATGTGCGGGAACCAGCGGCCCGGTGCGTTCGCGATCGGTGAGGTCGCCGGCCGGAAGTTCGGCGAGCCGGGTGGCGGTGGCCTCGTCGTCGAGGATCACCGTGTCGGCCGGGACGGTGCCGGGGAGGCGTTCCACCGCAGCCGCCAGGGCGGTGTTGGTGATCACGGCCACCGGCGTGGCGTCGGCCACCATTACGGCGAGGTGGTCGGCGGGATGGTCCGTGTCGAGGGGAAGGTAGGCGGCGCCGGACTTCATGACCGCCACGAGGGCGGTGATGAGGTCGACCGAGCGGGGCAGGGCGACGGCCACGACCGTTTCGGGGCCGGCACCGGAGGTGACGAGGAGCCGGGCGATGCGGTTCGCCCGTTCGTTCAGCTGCCGGTAGGTCAGTTGCTCGTCGTCGAGGACGACAGCCACGGCGTCGGGGGTGGCGGCGGCGTGCGCTTCGAAGACGGCGGGGACGGTGACCTCGGGGAGGGCCGGGCCCGTGGCGTTCCAGTCGGCCAGCGCTCGTCGCTGCTCGTCGGCGCTCAGCGTGTCGATGCCGGCCAGCGCGGCGTCGGGCTGCGTCACGGCCGTGGTGAGGAGCCGGAGGACCCGCTCGAGGATGCTGCAGGCACTTTCTTCGGACCAGTGGTCGGCCCGGTACTTGAGCTCGAAGGCGAGGGTGGGGCCCGGGCTGACGGACAGGTGGAGCGGGTAGTGGGTGACGTCTCGTCCGGCGAGCTCGTCGAGGGTAAGACCGGGATCCCGGGTGTTGGAGTCGTCGCCGTCGTCGGGGTCCGGGAAGTTCTCGAAGGCGACCAGGGTGTCGAACAGCTCGTCGACACCGGCCGCAGCCCGGACGATGCTCGACAGCCGGAGGTGGTGATGGTCGAGGAGCCGGGCCTGGTCGGACTGCACGCGTTCGGCCAGATCCAGCAGCGATTCGGTCGGGCGGACCCGGGCCCGCACGGGCACGGTGTTGATGAACAGGCCGATCATCGACTCGACGCCGTCGAGCTCGGTGGGCCGGCCGGCCACGGTGGCGCCGAACACGACATCGTCGCGTCCGGTCTCGATCTCCAGCACCGCCGCCCAGACCGCCTGGACCAGCGAGTTCACAGTGAGGTGGCGCCGCCGGGCGGCTTCGGCGAGGGCGGAGGTGGTGATCTCGGGCAGCTCGGCCTCGACCGACTGAGGGACGGGGCCGGCGGCCAGTCCGGGGGCCACGAGCGTCGGGCCGTCCAGCCCGGCGAGGGCCTCCCGCCAGGCGGCCTGTCCGGCCCCGGGGTCGCGGGCGGCTAGCCAGGCGAGGTAGTCGCGGAACGGTCGCACCGTTTCGAGCG
>JAICGL010000185.1 GCA_025923175.1 Acidimicrobiia bacterium | reverse complement strand
TGATGAGGATCGAGCATCCCGTCTCGAACCGGACCCGCCGCAGCAGGGGCGCCAACCCCTCCGCCTCGGCCTGGGCAATCCCGGAGCTGGGCTCGTCGAGCAACAGCACCTGGGGCTCGGTGGCCAGCACACAGGCCAGGTCGACGATGCGACGCAGGCCGGTCGAGAGCTCCTTCACAAACTTGTCGCGGTAGGCGCCGAGCTCGAGCAGCTCGATGAGCTTCTCGGCCCGCAGCCGCACCCGCTTCTCCGCCCGCCGGGCCTGGGGCAGCTGCGCCGCCGACAGCACGGCGCTCCGCACCTCGAGCCGCTGATCGAGCGCCACCAGCAGCGTTTCGAAGACGGTCAGCGACGGGAACAGGCGGGCGTCCTGGAAGCGCCGGACCAGCTTGCGCCGGGCCCGCTCCTCAGGCGGCAGGTCGGTGATGTCGACGCCCTCATAGCGGACGACGCCGGCGTCGGGCAGCTGGATCCCCGAGATCAGATCGAAGGTGGTCGTCTTCCCCGACCCGTTGGGGCCGATGACGCCGAGCACCTCGCCCTCGCGCAGGGCGAAGCTCACGCCGTCGACGGCGGTGATGCCGCCGAAACGCTTGGTCAGGCCCTCGACCTCGAGCACCGAACGGGCCTCGCCCAACTCCAGCGCGCGACGCTCCCGCTCGGAGCGCAGCGCCGAGACCGGCCCGCCGGTCAGGGCGCCCGTCCCCTTGACGTAGACGGCCCGGAGGATGTCGGGCCGGGCCAGCAGGTCGGCGGTGTTGCCGAAGAACTTGATCTCGCCCTTCTCCATGAAGATGGCCTTCTCGGCCAGGGTGAGCGCCACGTTGACCGACTGCTCGACGACGATGATCGTGGTCCCCCGGGCGTGGATGGCCCGGACGATCTCGAGCAGCTGACCGACCACGGCCGGCGACAGGCCAAGCGACAGCTCGTCGATCATCAGCAGGCGGGGCTTGGCCAGGAACGCCTGGGCCAGCGACAGCATCTGCTGCTCACCGCCCGACAGCGACGCTGCCGCCTCGTCGGCCCGCTCCCGCAGGATGGGGAACAGGTCGAAGACCTCGTCGATGTGGGCCTGCTGCTCCTCGAGGGCCCCGGGGGTCCGGGGGTGTCCCCCGGAAGAGACAGGGTCGGCGTTCATCCAGTTGCCGAGAACAATGTTCTCCCGCACCGTCAGGCCGGGGAAGATGCCCCGCCCGCCAGGCATGTGGATGACACCTCGGCCCGCCGTCTCGTGCGGCGGCATGTGGGTGATGTCGCGCCCGTCGAAGACGATGGCGCCGGCCGAGGCTTCCTGGGTCCCGCTGATGGCTCGCAGCAGCGTCGACTTGCCGGCGCCGTTGGTGCCGAGCAGGGCGATGATCTGGCCCTCCTCGACGTCGAGGTCGACACCGAAGAGGACTTGCACGCCGTCGTACTCCACGTCGACGTCGCGGCAGACGAGCATCTTGCCCTGGCCCGAAGCCTTGGCGACTCGCCACTCGTGGTCGGCCATGGAGGCGGCGAGGGCGTTGCGCCGGTCGAACTCGAAGAACGACGCCGCGCTCATGTTGATGAGCGCTCCGGCTACGGCGAAGGGGACGCTGAAGAGGATGGCGCCGCTGTAGCCGTAGTCGAGGCGGAGCTGGCCCGCCATGGGCAAGAAGAAGATGAGGGCGGGGACGGAAGCCAGGTTGAGCATCTGGACGCCCTGGGTCCGCACGGCCGGCGGGATGATCTGCGTGGTGATGGCGTTGGCCGCCGGCCCGATCAGCGCCCCACCGAAGGCGGTCAGAGCAGTGAAGACCTGGAAGGTCCAGATGGGCGGCAGGGCGGCCACGCCGAGGAGACCGATGGCGTTGATGACACCGAAGACCCCCACGATCATCAGCACCCGGCTCGGGTTGAGCGCGCTGAGACGGTCGATGAGCGCGCCACCGATGAACGCGCCGATCATGGCGCCGATGATGCCGGGCGGGCCGAGGACCCAGAAGCGGTCGACGGCGGAGCGCAACCCGTACTCCTCGACCAGCAGGAACTGGGCCAGCGTGCCGTAGATCAGGAGGCCGGCCGAACTGATGGCGGTGGCGATGAACTGCCGCCTCAGGGTTCGGACGGCCCAGACCGTCCGCCACGCCTCTCCGAACGACTGCGGCTCGCTCTCCTCCAGTGCGACCTCGTCGTTGGCGCCCATGGCCCGGCGTTCCATGAAGCCCCGGACGGGCTCCCGCAGGAGCAACAGCGTGGCGAGGCCGAGGGCCGTGGTGATCGCCCCGCCGAGCAGGAACACGTTCCGCCAGCCGATGGCCTCCAGCAGCATCGTGCCGGCGATGCCCAGCGGCAGGGCGGCCGTCGAGCCGACGAGGTTGAAGATCGAGAAGACCTTGCCCCGGCTCTCCGGCGGGTAGTAGTCGGCCATCAGCGAGAAGCTGGGGACCGTCGCTGCTTCCTGGGCGACCCCTCCGACGACCTGCGGCGTGCCGAGCGAGATGATGCCCTGGGCCCGGGAGGCGATCATCGAGCAGACCCCGGAGATCATCGTCCCGATGGCCAGGAGCGGGATTCGCTTGTGCCGGTCGGCCCACCAGCCGAGCCCGATACCGGCGAAGATGAGGAAGAAGCCGATCACCCCCCGCAGGCTGATGATCGACGAGATGTTGATGCCGAGGTCCTGGATGATGTCCGGGCCGGCGTAGGCCGCGGCGGTGGCGGTCACACCGCCGGCGAGGCTGCCGAAGACCGACACGGCCATGGGCCGGGTGCCGTAGGGCGTGTGCCGAAGGTCGGACCAGTTGCTGGTGAGGGCCCGGAAGCCCTTGCGCCCCTGGCCGGGATCGGCGACTTGGGAGGCCGTCTCCGGCTCCGGCGGGCGTTCCGTCACCGGGGCAGTCACGACACCCTCCCGTTCCCGTTGTGCTCGTCTGCGGCGGCTCGCTTGCCGGCGGCGCCGATGGCGACAGCCTCCTTGGCTTCCCTCGGTTCGCCCGTCCGCCCGAAGATGCGGACGCCGCGGCCCTGGTAGAGGGTGGAGGCGAGACTGAAGCGGGCGTCCGCCCGGAGGGCGCCGAGGCCGCTGTTGCCCGACGCCTCGGCAAGGGGAATGAGTCGACGTTCGAGGGCGTCGGGGTCGTAGTCGGCAAACAGGCTGGGCACGACCATCTGCCGCCGCTGAGCCACGATCCGCAGGCAGGCGTCGCGGAACTTGGCCACCAGGGAGACCAGGCCGCCGGGCGCTACGTAGAGGAGCAGCAGCGTGCCGCCGGAGCCGACGATCCCGGCGAAGAGCGCCGAGGTGATGAAGTACCGGCTCGCGTTGAAGTAGAGGGAGCCGAGCAGCGCGCCGTTGACCGAGCCGATCCCTCCGAGGACGGCCAGCACGAAGATGTCGATGCTGGCGGTGGCGGCGAAGCTCTCGGCGTTGAGGCCGCGCTGCTGATGGGCGAAGATCGCTCCGGCGAAGCCAGCCAGCGCCCCGGAGAAGGCGAAGGCGGCGAGGCGCATCCGCACGGCGTCGATGCCGAAGGCGGCGACGTTCTGCTCGCTCTCCCGCAGTGCGATCAGCACCCGGCCAAACCGGCTCTTGCGGACGTTGAGGACGACCACGATCGCGGCGACCAGCGCCGCCACGCAGAGGAAGTACATCGACTTCTCGTCGCCGAAGTCGAAGAAGAACAGCGTTGGCCGTTCGATGGCGTCGGGCAGGAGCCAGTCGAAGTAGCGGCGTTCGAACAGCATCGACCGTACGGCCACGGCGAAGGCGAAGGTCGTCACGGCCAGGAACAGGCCGCGGATCCGCAGGGCCGGAAGGCCGACAACAACCGCGAAGGCACCGGTGAACACCGTTGCCAACGGCACCGCCAGCCAGAACGTCAGGCCGACATTGGCGGTGAGCGATCCGGCCACCACCGCCCCCACGGCCACGAAGGCGAACTGGCCGAGGCTGACCTGGCCGGCCCAGCCGGTGAGCACGACGAGAGAGAGGGCAACGATGGCGTTCAGGGCGATGATGCCGCCGAGGTTCGTCTGCCCGGTGGAGGTGACGAACGGGAAGACGACCACCGCCAGGAGCCCGAGGATGACGAGGACCCGGCGGGTGATCCGGACTGACGAAACGCTGAGGAGCTCCTTGGGGATGGGGCGCTGCTCCTCGCTGGCCTGCCAGGCGGTAGCGGCTTCGTCGCCGCCCCGGAGCGTCTTGCGCTGCTGGACGAGCAGCCCCACACCGATGAGGACGAGGAGGCCGAAGTCGACGAGTGCCTTGTCCTTGTCGAGGGAGAACTGGGTGGCCTGGCTGACGACGGAGATGGCGATGGCGGCGAACACCGTGGTGGGCAGGCTCCGCATGCGGCCCACGACGGCGGCGGCCAGGGCCGGCAGGAGCACCGACGGCGCGAAGCCCGCCGCCACTCCCGGCTGGGTGAGAGCGCCGGTCAGGGTGACGCTGGCGCCGGCCAGCACGCCGGTCAGCGCCCACACCAGCGTCGAGAGCCGCCCGACGCTGATGCCGAGGAGGGCGGCCCGCTCGGTGTTCTCGGCCATGGCCCGCACCGCCACGCCGGAGCGGGTGAAGCGGAAGAACGCCGCCAGGCCGAGGAGGAGCAGGATCGCCACCTCGATCGAGAAGATCTCGGGGAATCCGAATGGCGCGCCGTAGCTGCCGACCCGGAAGTTGAAGCCGCCGAAGGGCAGCAGGTCGCGGATCGAGCGCGTGCCCAGCTCGTCGGCGAGCGACAGCGTCTCGGCCTTCGGGAAGAACGGCAGCCGGCCGACGAGCTGCCCGGATGTCTGCGACAGGAACCCGGCCACCACGATCGTGACCACCGTCAGCACGAGCCGTGGGGCGTTGAAGAAGCGCCGCACCAGCGAGACGTCGAGGACAACGCCCACGAGGGCGGACAGGGCGAGGCCCAGGATGAAGGCGATCAGGAACGGCACCTTCGTGTACTGCACGAACCTGAAGGTGAGGAGGGCGCCCGCCGCGCCGATGGCGGTCTGGGCGAAGTTGATCACCCGCAGGGTGCGGTAGACGAGGATGATCCCGGCGGCAGTGAGGGCGTTGACGAGGCCGAAGACGACGCCCCGGAACAGGATCGCGGCCGGCGTGCCCCGGCCGAGGCCACCGGCCCCGGGCAGGAGCACCTGCGTGTAGAGCGCGATGACCATGACGGCCAGCGCCCAGCCCACAACAGCGCGGCGCGCCCCGTTCAGCGCTGATCCCCCGGTCACTTCTGGGTCCCCTGCTGCGGCGGGGCGGCGGGAAGCGGCGCAGGCTTCAGCTGCCCGAGGGACAGCACGACGTCGGTCGTGCCCTGCGGGCCGGCGGTGTGGATCTCCTCGCTGATGATGATCCCGCCCAGCTGCGGGGCGATGAGGTACTTGTAGGTGCGCGGCGGCGCCGCCTGGCCGGGCCCGGTGAACGTCTGGGTCGACTCGACCACCCACCCGTCGACGACCTCGCCGCAGGCGTCGACCCGGTCGCGCTTCGTGACCTTGGCCTGGTGCTGGAGGACGGACCCGGTGCGGGGGTCGATGCCCACGGCATTGAACTCCTCGCCGGGCACGATGTCGAGCGGCAGGTACAGCACGCCGGGTGAGAACGCCAGCTCGCTCGAGTTCCCGGCGGCGTCGACCCGCTGCAGCTTCACGAGCGAGATGCCGCGCTCAGGGTCACCGACCGACACGTTGCTCGGCAACGGCGGCTTCGGCAGCGTCGGCTGGTTCCCCGGCGGGGTGATCGGCAGCGGGACGGGCGACGTCGGGCGGGTCAGGTCGGGCGGCTCGATCGGCGGTTGAACGGTCTTGGACACCGCTCCGATCTTCACCTTGAAGGTGCTGATCGTCGTGACGTTGGTGCCGAGCTCGGGCTGGACGGTCTCGAAGGTGTACTCGGTTTCCGAGACCTTGACGACGTTGCGGATGAGGCGCTGCTCGAAGCCCGACACCGGAATCTTGATGTTGGGCAGGGTGGCCGAGGTCTGGGTACCCGAGCGCTTCCAGCGGTACTGGCCCTCGGTCGGCACGCCCTCCACCGTCTGGCCGGCCTCCTTGGCCGGGAAGGCAGTGAGGGCCGCCGGCGGGCAGGTCGACTTGGGCGGCGCAAGTGGCGTCACCCGGGGAAGGCGCGAGCGGGGACTACCGCTGGGCCCGGAGAAGTTCCCGCCGCCGAACGCCGAACCCTGGTCGAAGGCGCTCGGCCCGTCCGGCACGTAGGTGGTGGCGTCGCCCTGCCCGGCCTGGCCCGGCGAGAGGTTGGGCGGCGGCGTCTCGTCAGCCGGTTTCACGCCGAAGACGATGTCGGCGGCCAGCTTCTGGATCGCCACCCCGGGCTTGTCCCGCTCCACGCAGCCCGTGAGGAAGATGGCGGCCAGCCCGGCCACTGCCAGCCTCCCCATCAACTGGCGTTCATGACCGCGGCCATGGCGCGGTGAGGAACGCCGATTCGGGTTAAGCCACCGCGGCACGATCGTCCTCCTTCCGTGCTTGGGCGGCCTCCGCCCGTTCGGAGCGGGACGGCTTGCGGAGGAACGACGTCAGCTCGGGGGCGTAGGGATGGCGCAGCGACAGGCGGGAGACCACACCGATCGCCCGGACGGGCGCCGGGTGAGCCTGGGCGAGCCGTCGGCGAAGCGCCCTCGCCAGCTCTTCGGCCATCGTGGCGTGCTCGGCGGTCAGCGAGCCTTGCAGGTCACCCCACAGGCAGCGGGTCACCAGCCAGGCGAACTCGGTGTGCTCCGGGTCTTCCACGAACCGGTCGAGGTACATGAATGGCGTGTCGGTGTCGTGGCGGTAGCCGTAGTCAGTGCCCATGTCACGCCATTCGGCGTAGGCCAGGGCGATGCGGGCCCGCGGCCCGGCAGCGCGGGCGGCGGTGCGGCGTCGACCGCGCACCCACGCCTTCCGCACCCCGGGCCAGGTCACGTACAGCAGGAACAGCAGCAGCGCCAACGGCACGACGATGAGCACCGCCTGGCGGATCTGCTCCGGCAGCGCGCTCGCCGGCGGCACCAGCACCGGCACGAACAGGCCGATCTGGATGTCGTCCGACGGCAGGACGTTGGGATCCTGCCGCTGGGTGGACGGGTCGGAGCCGACCGTCGGCTTGGCCTTCGTCGGCGTGCCGATGACCGGAAGCCAGCCGTACTTGGGGAAGTAGACCTCGGGGAAGCTGGCGCCGTTCTTGGGCCGCACTTCGAGCCGGTTGGGCGCGCTGCCTGTGGCGGCTCCCGCCGCCTCTGTCGGGGGGGCACCCCCCGTCCCCCGGGCGGCGGCCTCGCCGGCCACCTCGCCGCCGTCGAAGCCGTAGCCAATGCGGGACGGGATCCCGGCCCACCGGGCCAGCAGCGCCTGCGCGGCGACGATCTCGTACGGCGTCCCTTCCTTGGACCCGGCCAGCATGTCCTGGATCCGCTCGGGCGGGACGCTCTTCGGCGACCCGGTGCCGGTGGCGGTCACGTTGGAGAGGACGTAGGTGCGGAGGAAGTCGAACGTGTCCCACTTGGACGTCTTCGGGGCCTTGTCGAGCAGGTCGGCCACCGCCGGCGGCGCCGGCGGGATCTCGGCGAAGCGGGCCACGTCGGCCGGCGGGGGCTCGGTGATGTTGCGGAGGTCCTCCACGTTGGGCAGCGCCGCTGCCGCCACCGTGTACTG
>JAICGL010000184.1 GCA_025923175.1 Acidimicrobiia bacterium | reverse complement strand
TCCCGTCGCTGACCGTCTTCGAGACGCTGCTGGTGGCACTGGACCAGAAGCTGGAGGTCAAGAGCGCCCTGCTGTCGGCCGCCTCGCTGCCCCAGGCCCGCCGGGCGGAGAAGCGGGCCCGGCTGCGGGCCGAGAAGCTCATCGAGCTGCTCGAACTCGGCGCCTACCGCGACAAGTTCGTGAAGGAACTCTCGACCGGCCTGCGTCGTATCGTCGACCTGGCCTGTGTGCTGGCCACCGAGCCGCAGGTGCTGCTGCTCGACGAGCCCAGCTCCGGTATCGCCCAGGCCGAGGCGGAGGGGTTGGCGCCCCTGCTGCGGCGGGTCCGGTTCGAGACGGGATGCTCGATCCTCATCATCGAGCACGACATGCCGCTCATCTCCGCCGTCGCCGACGAACTGATCGCTCTGGACCAGGGTCGGTTTGTGACCAGGGGCCGGCCGGCTGAGGTGCTGGACGACGAGCGGGTAGTGGAGTCGTATCTGGGGACGACGGAGGAAGCAGTCAATCGTTCGGGGAGTCTCACATGACACGCAGGGCCATGGTTCTTCTGCTGGCGGGTCTGGCGCTGGGGACGTCAGCCGCCTGCGGCAGTGACAACAAGGTCGGTGATGAGAGCCTGCTCAACTTCAAGGAGCAGGCCAACAACCGCCTCGGGGAAACGACGACCACGACGGCGGCGCCGACGACGACCTCCGCAGCTGGGGTCGTCACCTCCACGACGAAACCGAAGACGGTCGCCGGCGGCGCGGCGACGAACACCACGGCGAAAGCCGGAACCGCCGCCACGGCGACGACCGCGACGACGGCACCGGTGGCCGTGCAGACCGTCCGGGAGATTTACATCTACGGCGACGACGCGGCCCTGCCGCTCGACCCGCAGGTCCAGACGGCCTACACCGGCTCGGTCATCCGCTGGATCAACAAGGACTCGGTGGATCGACAGGTCCGGGCCGACAGCGGCCAGTTCGCCTCTCCGGTGATCAAGCCCGGCGCTTCGTGGGACTACACGGCCAACACCGTCGGCACCTTCGCCTATGGCGACGACACCCGCCCGTACGTGAAGGGTGAGTTGAGAGTGGCGAAGAAGCCGTGACCTCCTGTCGCCTTCGTCTGCGTTGCCTCGGGGCGGTCATGGCCGCCGCCGTCGCGCTGGCCGGCTGCGCCCGGTCGGACGCGTCGTCGGTGAAGCCCACCCCGGGGCAGGCGGTGAAGGCGCTGGAAGTCCCGAACCTGCCGGCCGACCTCCTGGGCCTGAAGCTCGCCCCCGAGGACGTCACCGAGGATCTGGCCAAGGTGCCGGCGGCGTTCATCGACTCCCTGTCGCTGTACTCGCTGCGCCGCGACGATCTCGTGATGGCCACCCTCCAGGTGAGCCGGTTCAACGACGGAGCCGACGTGACGGCGGAGAAGTTCCGCCAGACCGTGGTCAACCAGATCGGCAGCACCGCTCCCCGCACCGTCCGTCTCGGCGGAGAAACGGTCTACCTGACCACCGGCACCAAGCAGTCGATCGGGGTGTGGTTCAAGGACCGGTACCTGTTCGTGCTGGCCACCCGGGCCGACTACGACGAACCGCGCACGCTGCTGCGCAAGGCGCTGGAGATTAAGCCGTGAGGCGGGCGCGCAGGATCGTCATGTGCGGCGTGCTGGTCGTCACGGCCTTCGGCTTGACGGGCTGCAAGGGCGCGACCGACGCCGAGAAGCGGGTGCGGGAGGCGCTGCGCAACACCGAAAAGCTGTCGAACACGTTCCTCTACAAGGAGACCGTCTACGACAACGCCGGCAAGCACGAAACCGACGTGCGGGGCCTGGTCGAAGACGACTTCCGCTACAAGGCACGGGTCGCCACCGACGGCAAGCCCGTCCTCGACGAGGTTGTGAGTGACGACGCCCTCGCCGTGCGCTTCCTCGACCCTCCGAGCATGGAGCGGTTCCTCCGCAAGCCGACTACCGCGAAGCAGAGCGGCGGCGGGGTGGGTGGTAGTGGATCGGCGCCGGAACCGGCCGCCGACAGCGGCGGAGGCACCAGCGCAACCCCCGGGGAACCGGCTGCCGCCGCGATCCTGGCCAGCAAGCGGTGGGTGCTGGACTCGGCGGGCGCCCCATCCGCCTTCGCCACCGCCAACACCGACCAGAAGCTCGGTGACGACCCCATCGCCGACTCCCGGGCCGTCTTCGCCTATGTCGACCGGGCGATCAACGAAGCGATGCGCGTGGTGGAGTGGAACCCCGAGTCGCTCGAGTACCGGGCCGATGAAGACCCGTTCGAGACGCCGAAGGAACGCTCCGGTGTCACCCGCTACGACTTCGAGCGCCCCAACCTGCCGAAGGCGTCGGAGACCGGCAGCGGCGCCAACCAGGTGACGCCCGACGCCCGCCACTTCCGCAAGATGTCGGTCTACATCAAGGACAAGCGGATCATCCGGGTTGTCGAGAAGATCGACGTCGAGAGCCGGCTCGAGGACCTGGAGAAGATCTACGACACGAAGTTCCCGAAGGACCGGCCGCCGGCCGACGTGGCGGTCATCGCCGTCGAGGCCCTCAACGTGATCCGCACCGGCCAGGGTCAGGACCCGATCCGCATGCGGGACATGGAGTTCAGCCTGAAGGACCTCGACAGCGACGTGAAGGTCGACATGCCGACCGACACGATGAAGGGAAGCCTGGCGCTCCTGGCCAATCGTGGCCGCCCGGGCGACGCGGCCAACGGGGTGATCGAGGCAGCGGAAGTCCGGGCCCAGGCGCAAGCAGCAACAGCGGCGGGCGCCGATCAGGCCGCCGCCCCGCCCCCGCCAGACCAGGCGGCGCCGCCCCCCGGATGACATGCGTCCTGCCCCCCTTCCGCTCCTGCTCCTAGCCGGAGCGCTCCTCCTTGCCGGCTGCACCAAGGACGGCAGCGACCAGCTCGTCCTCGACGGGAGACCCCGGGTCCCCGATGTCGAAGGCGTCGTCGAGAAGATCTCCTTCGAGCAGATCACCCTCGACGGAGGCCGGTCCTACGGGGTGCGAAAAGACCTGCAGAGCTTCTCCACCTACGACCTCGCCGCGGTCCCGATGCTGCAGCGCTCCGGCCAGTACGTTCACCTCGGCCTCGACGGGAAGAAGGTGGCGTGGATGGCGATGATCGGCGAGGTGATCGAGGGAGCCGCCGCGCCCGTCGTGTACTACAACGGTGTTCTCCTTCGCCTGGAAGGGGATCGGGCCGTCTTCCGTGACGGTACGGTGCTGCAGCTCGCCGACGGGGTCACCAGCCCTGTCGGGACTGGTTTCGTTCGGGCGGAACTCGATCCGTCCCTGCACCGGGTGCGCGCCCTTGTCCTCCCATGACGGGCTGATGCCGACGCCGATGATTCGGGCCGCGGTGGATTCCGACCTCGATGCGATCGTGCGGGTCCACAACCGGGCCCGTCCGCTGCTGGCCGACACGGTGGCGGCGCTGCGGGCCCGCCGGGCGGCGGGGGTGGCCCTGCGCGACGACGTGCCGTGGATCCGGCTCGTGGCCGAGGTCGACGGGGAGATCGTCGGCACCGGCCGGGCGATCGAGGCCAGCAGCGGGCCCGTCCCCGAACCCGGCGTCGTCTACGTCGGTATCGAGGTCGACCCTGCCGCCGCCGGCCGCGGCGTCGGGCACCTGTTGTTTGAACAGGTCCGGGTCTGGGCCCAGGCGCTCGGCGCCGACCGCCTCCGCTGCCTGGTCGACCTCGAAGACGAGCGGTCGGTGGCCATCACCAGGGGGTGGGGCCTCACTGTCTCCCAGGCCGAGGAGGAGGCGCCCCGCTGGAACTACGTGCTCGACGTGACCCGACTGGAACGAGCCCGGCTGATCGAGATGCTCCTGCCCGGCATCGAGGTGGTGGCCCTCGCCACCCGCTTCGACGACGAAGCCTTCTGCCGGGCGGTCCACGAGGTGCACGACGAAGGCCGGGCCGACATCCCGAGCACCGAGCCGTTCCCGGCAACCGCCTACGAGGACTGGCGGGCAGGGGAGCTACGCCGGGCCGGCGACGGCGGCGTGACCCTCGTCGCCGTCCGAGCTGGAGATGACAGCTGCAAAGCCGTGCTCGGCGCCTCGGCCGCCGAACCGGTGGCCTTCGTCCCCGCCGCCTTCGTCGACTGGACCGTGGTGCGCCGCACCGAGCGCCGTCGCGGCATCGGCCGCATGCTGAAGGCGGCCCTGGCCCTCTGGGCCGCCGAGCGGGGCATCGACCGCCTCGACACCGAGGTCACCGGCGACAACGTCGCCATGATCGGCGTCAACGGCTCCGTCGGCTACCGCCCGGTCAAAGGCCTCGAGCTCTTCGAGATGTTGCTAGGCGACTAGCAGGGAATCGGCCCGACGTACTCGGAATAGCAGGTAGACGGCGTCGTCGGCCGGGCCGTGGTAGGTGTGGTCGGTGCAACGGTGGCGGGCGTGGTGGGCTGCGGCGAGGGGGCCGACCCTGACCATCCGGCGTCGTAGACGGCGATCTCGGCCTGGCCGATGCCGTAGGGAAGCATCACCTTGGCCGGGAACGAGAACGCGTAGTCCGCCACCGGGGACTCCGCCGCGCCGCCCGTGTTCCACGGTCCGAAACGCAGGTCCTGGCGGCTGCCGTTGGGCAGCGTGGCGTGGCCCGTCAGGCGGTAACGCCCGAGTGGGATGTCGTGCAGCGTGTTCGTCGTCTCGAGCGGCCCGGCGAAGTTCACCAAGGCGGCGACCGTCCTCGTGAACGTGACCGGCTTCCCGGCGCTCCCGTCGGCCAGTGGGCCGGTCGGCGTGAGCGTCAGCGTCAGTCGGGCGTCACCCGGCAGGCTCTTCGGGGACTGGTGAGACAGCAGGACCGAGGCGCCGCTGTAGAACCCCGGGTTTTTGGGATCCGGGTTGGTGAGGCACTTCTGGAGCCCCGTGAGGCGGAAGACGAAGTCCTTGACGATCCCGCCCTCGGACATCTGCTTCTCGCAATTCCCGTCGGCGGGATGCAGGTACAGCGACTTGTAGTTCTTGTTGTCGTAGGCGACGTCGGCTTCGCCACTGACACCGTACAGTCCGGCCGGGACCGAGAGCCGGTAGGCGCCCTGGGCGTCGGTCACCGCGTCCTTGATGTAATCGGCTCCGGAGAGACCGTTCGGGTTGCCGGTATAACCCACGATGCGGATGCGCGCGCCGCGAACCGGATCGCCCTGCTCGTCGCGCACGACACCCTTGATCACATTCCGCTCGGCGCCCGTGGCTTGAGGAGCAGGCGCCGACATGGTGGAGGTGGTCGGCGAAGTTGCCGCCGGCATGGTGGAGGTCGGCGAAGTCGCGGCCGGGGTCGTGGCCACCGTGGTGCCTGGGGCCGCGGGAGGCTCGCCCCCTTCGCCGACGACGCGACCGGGCGACTCCTTCGGCGACGGGTTGTCGTCGCCGAAGAGGCAGCCGCTGGTGAGCAGTGAAACCACGGTCAAAGTCAACGTCAGACGAAGAAACTTCATCGAGCCAGGAACTCCTCAACAGTGGGCGCGCCGGGATACTTGAACTAGATCGGTCAGGAATGCGGCCCCTTGAGGAAAAAAGAGTCCGGCAAGTACGCAGAAATGCTGGTGCGAAGACCCAGGTAAATCCTGCCATCCGGCCTTCCCATGGTTCCGGACCCCTCGCCCTTGGCTGGTGCCCCGCGCATAGCCTGCCGGCGATGTCCGACCTCGACGACCCAGTCCTTCGTCTACGCACTGAATGGGGCCTCGACTTCGCTCGGGTCAGGCGAGTCCTGGCAGCTCTCGACGGTGCTGTGGACGTCAGCGAACTTGTCGCTGCCAGCGGCCTTCCCCGCCGCGATGTCGAGTCGATCCTTGCCGAACTGCCCCCCGACAAGCCTTCTTGGGGGGCGGGCGTCGGCGAGAGAGCACAGCAAACGCTGCCGGCCGAGACGACGCTCGCGGCACGGATGGCGGAGTTGGCGGCGGGCCTGCCGCCGTCTCGCTGGCGGTTCGATCACGTGCCGGCGACGCCGGGGACAATGGCCCGGCGGGCGAGATACCTGGCGAGCGAGTACGAACTCGGCGGGGCCTCGGTGCTGTGTCTCGGCGATCACGACCTCACGTCTCTGGCGATCGGGTCGGTCTCGCCGGAGGCGGAACTTGCGGTCCTCGACATCGATGAGCGGGTCCTGGACCACGTGGCCTCTTCCGCCGACGGCCTGGGGTTACCGCTCACAGCGGCGTGGTCCGACCTTCGCCTCGCGCTCCCGCCGAGCCTGATCGGCACCGCCGACCTGGTCTTCACCGACCCGCCCTACACAACCGAAGGGATGCGTCTCTTCCTCGTACGGGCGCTTGAGGCTCTCCGCCCGACCGGACACGAGCGGGTCGCCTTCTGCTTCGGGACGGGCGAGCGCCACCTCGTGAAAGCCCTCGAGGTGCAGTCCCTCCTCGGCGACCTCCGCCTGGCCCTCGAAGCGATGCTTCCGGGCTTCAATCACTACGAGGGTGCCGAAGCCATCGGCTCGAGAAGCGACCTCTACATCTGCCGACCCACGAAGGGCGCGAAAGTCGGCGAAGCGGCCGCCTCCACCCGGTTAACCCGCTCGCGCCGCTCCAACCCAGCCAAAGTATCCACTTCCCGGATCTACACCCGCGGTCCCGCCGCCGAGGAAGCGTCCGCCTCTGCGATCCCCGAATCCGTCCGGGCCGCCGCCTTGGCGATTGCCGGCGAAGGACCCGCCTTCCTGGTCGGCGACGGTTGGGACGAAGCCGCCGTGCGACTGCCGGACTTCTTCCAACGGGCTGCGACCTGGGCCACCGCCGCCCGACCCGGCCCGTTCCCGTTCTCCGACGGGACCCCGATCATCAACACCTACCCGGACCACGGCGGCGCCGCCCTTCGAACCCTCCTCCTGACGGCCCCGGAGCGAGCGGTCCTGATCGTTCCCCGACGGGACCTACCCGACCCCGATCTCGTGTCCGCCGCCTACGACATCACCGCGGTCCCGACCGGCCCTGGCGGCGACCCTGCCGTCATCACCGTCGCCCGCCATGTCCGCCCCCCGAGCGACCACAGGGAAGTCATCCTCCGCCACATCCTCCTCCACCCCGGCGCCAAGATCGTCAACGCCTGGCGCGACGCGCTCCTGGCTCTCGCCCGCGACGCCGGCCAACCGATGACCAAGAACGAGGGCCGCGCCCGCATTGCCGCCGAAACCCTCCCGCCCTCCCTACGGCGTCTCCGCACCTGGGAGCTTCCCCTCTCCGCCCTCCGGATCCTCGCCACCGAAATCGCCCGCTCCGTGACCGTCTCGTAATGTGCCGGGCATGACGACTGCGCTCGGCACTATCGGCGTCTGGCAGTTCACCCCGAAGGCGACTCCGGAGCTTGCTGCGGAGGCGGAAAAACAGGGCTACGGGACGTTCTGGATCGGTGGCTCGCCGTCCGGCAGCCTCGAGCAGGCGGAAGCGCTGCTCGATGCCACCGAGCGAATCACGGTGGCGACCGGGATCGTCAACATGTGGCAGGACGACGCCGCCACCGTTGCCGCCTCCTATCACCGCCTCGAAAGCAAACACCCGGGCCGGGTCGTCCTCGGCGTCGGCGTCGGGCACCGGGAGGCCATCAGCGATTACCGCAACCCTTACGACAAGATCGTCGAGTACCTCGACGAGCTCGACGGCGATGGTGTGCCCGCCGAGAGG
>JAICGL010000183.1 GCA_025923175.1 Acidimicrobiia bacterium | reverse complement strand
GTGCCCGATGATCCCCGCCGCGTTCGACTACGTCCGGGCCGGGTCGGCCGAGGAGGCCGTCAGCCTGCTGACCGAGCACGGCGAGGACGCCAAGCTGCTGGCCGGAGGCCACTCGCTGATCCCGCTCATGAAGCTCCGGCTGGCATCGCCGTCCGTCCTCATCGACGTCGCCCGGATCAGCGACCTGTCCTACATTCGGGATGCGAGTGACCACATCGCCGTCGGGGCGCTGACCCGCCACCATGACATCGAGTACAGCGACCTGGTGAAGGCCGAGGTGCCGATCCTGGCCCATGTGGCCGGTCTCGTCGGCGACCCCCAGGTTCGCCACCGGGGCACGATCGGCGGCTCCCTGGCCCACGGCGACCCCGCCTCCGACCTCCCGGCCACCGTCCTCGCCCTCGGTGGGACGCTGGTGGCCCGAGGCCCCGGCGGGGAGCGCACGATCAGCGCCACCGACTTCTTCACCGGCTTCCTGGAGACGGCCCTGGCGCCCGACGAGCTCCTGACCGAGATCAGGGTGCCCAAGGTGTCCGGGGCCGGCTGGTCGTACCAGAAGTTCAACCGCCGGGCCCTCGACTGGGCCATCGTCGGGGTGGCGGCGGTGAGGAACGGGACGACCGGAGTCGCCCTGGTCAACATGGGTTCGACCCCGCTCCGGGCCTCGGCGGTGGAACAGGCGCTCGGCCAGGGCGCCTCGGTCGGCGAAGCCGCCATGCAGGCGGCCGAGGGGACCGAGCCGCCGACCGACCTCAACGCCTCGCCCGAGTACCGTCGTCATCTGGCGCAGGTGCTCGTGCGGAGAGCCCTGGAGGAAGCCGGAGGCTAGGCGCTCTGAAAGCGGAATCTGTCGAAGCCGTCAGCGAGGCCCTCGCCCGCCACGAGTATCTGGCGGACGAGGGCCTCGCCACGGCCATCTTCCTGTCGCTGCGGCTGGGCCGGCCGCTGTTGCTGGAGGGCGAGGCCGGTGTCGGCAAGACCGAGGTGGCCAAAGTCCTCTCCCGCTGGACGGGCGGCGAGCTCCTCCGGCTCCAGTGCTACGAGGGAATCGACTCCGCCCAGGCTGTCTACGAGTGGGACTACTCCCGCCAACTGCTCCACCTCCGGGCCGTCGAGGCGTCCCACGCCGAGGTGCACGAAGACGAGCTGTACTCCGAGCGTTTCCTCGTGCGACGTCCGCTGCTGCGGGCCATCGACTACCGCGGGGACGTGCCGCCCGTCCTCCTCGTCGACGAGGTCGACCGGGCCGACGACGAGTTCGAGGCGTTCCTCCTCGAGATCCTCTCCGACTACTCGGTCACGGTGCCCGAGCTGGCGACCTTCCAAGCCGAGGTGCCGCCGGTGGTGGTGCTCACCTCCAACCGCACCCGCGACCTCCACGACGCGCTGAAGCGCCGCTGCCTCTACCACTGGATCAGCCACCCCGACTTCGAGCGGGAGCTGGCCATCCTGCGGGTGCGGGCCCCCGAGGTACCGGAGGCGCTGGCACGGCAGGTGGCGGCAGCCACGGAGGCGGTCCGTTCGCTAGAGCTGTACAAGCCGCCCGGCGTGGCGGAGACCATCGACTGGGCCATGTCGCTGGCCGCGCTCGGCCGCACCACCCTCGACGAGCACACCGTCGAGGTGACCCTTGGCTCGCTCCTCAAGTACCGCGAGGACCAGGAACGGGTACGCGGCCACGGTCTCGCCGACATCGTTCGCACGGCGATCAAGCGCGGTGCCTGAGCAGACGCTGAGCGAGCAGGGCGAGTTCGAGCGGATCGCCGTCGCCTTCGCCCGGGTGCTGCGCGGGCTGAGCGTGGACGTGCCCGTCGGGCGGGCGGTGACCTACGCCCGGGCGCTGGCGCTCACCGGCGTCGACCGTTCCAGCGCCGTGTACTGGGCGGGCAGGGCGACACTGCTCGGCCGGCCGGAGGACATCCCCACGTACGACCGGGCCTTCGCGGCCTTCTGGCGGCGGCGCTTCGACGTCGCCCTGGACCGAACCGCTCCCGTCGAGCTGACGATCGTCCTCGACAGCGAAGAAGAGACCGGCGCCGAGCAGGGGAACGAGGAGCCGGTCGAGGACGAGGGGCCGACCCTCGTCGTCCGGTGGAGCCGCCAGGAAGTGTTGCGGGGCAAGGATTTCGCGGCCTACACCCACGCCGAGTTCGAGGAAGCCCGCCGGCTGATGAACGACCTCCGCCTCCACGGCGCCATGCGCCGCTCGCGGCGGCGGCGCCCGTCCCGCAAGGCGGAGGGGCGGCCCGACCTCCGGCGCACCGTGCGGCGATCGCTGCGGTCGGGCGGCGAGCCGATCCGGCGGGCGTTCACCGAGGCGGGGGAGCGGCCCAGGCGGATCGTGCTCATCTGCGACGTGTCGGGGTCGATGGAGCCGTACTCCCGGGCGCTGGTGCGCTTCCTCCACGCCGCCGTCGTCGGGCGGGGCAGTTCTGCCGGTCGAAGCAGGATCGAAGCCTTCGCTCTGGGCACCCGGCTGACCCGCATCACCCGGGAGTTGTCGTCACGCGATCCCGACGCTGCCCTGGCTCGGGCGGCCCGGTCGGTGCCAGACTGGAGTGGAGGTACTCGCCTGGGGGAGGGGCTGCGGGCCTTCAACGACCGGTGGGGCGTGCGGGGCATGGCCCGGGGGTCGGTGGTGGTCATCCTGTCCGACGGGTGGGACCGGGGCGACCCGGCCCTGCTCGCCGAGCAGATGCAGCGTCTGCAGCGGGTCGCCTACCGCACCGTGTGGGTAAACCCACTGAAAGCGTCACCGGGTTACGCTCCGTTGGCGGCCGGAATGGCGGCGGCGCTCCCGTA
Organism: Acidimicrobiia bacterium; assembly: GCA_025923175.1. Lineage (GTDB taxonomy): Bacteria > Actinomycetota > Acidimicrobiia > IMCC26256 > BP-133 > BP-133. Next base: position 4,905 of record JAICGL010000183.1, on the reverse strand, counting down.
TGTTGATGAGTTCGTGGAGGGGCATTCGCTGGACTCCCTCCAGAAGCTCGCCGAGGTGATCTCTCGGTAATCGCAGCTGTAGTTGTAGGGGGGAGGCAGTAGGTGAAGGAGCTACTCGACGACATCATCCGCTGGCGCGCTGCAGGCAAGCAGGTGGCGCTGGCCCGGGTGGTCGGCACCGATGGGTCCGGTCCCCGCGATCCCGGGGCGGCCATGGCCGTCAACGAGGACAGCGAGGTCATCGGCTCGGTGTCGGGTGGTTGCGTCGAAGGCGCCGTCCTCACCGAGGGGCTCAAGGTCCTCGAGCGCGGCATTCCCAAGCTCGTCACCTACGGCATCGCCGACGATGATGCCTTTGCTGTCGGGCTTACCTGTGGCGGCACCATCCACATCTTCATCGACGACTTCAACGACGAGATCGACAACGCCATCACCGAGGCGCTCCAGACCGGCGAACCGGCCGCGCTGGCCACGATCATCGAGGGCCCCGGGGCCGGAGCGAAGCTGCTCGTCCGGCCGGACAAGCCCTCGATCGGGTCACTCGGCAACGCCGAGCTCGACCGGGTCGTCGAACGCGACGCCCTTGGCGAGCTCGAAGCTGGTCGCACCGGCACCCGCAACTACGGCGTGCACGGCGAGGCCCGCCGCGAAGAGGGCGTCAAGGTCTTCGTCGAGTCGTTCGCCCTCCCGCCCAAGATGATCATCTTCGGCGCCATCGACTTCACCGCCGCGCTGGCCCGGCTCGGCCGCGTCCTCGGCTACCACGTGACCGTGTGCGACGCCCGACCGATCTTCGCCACCCGCAAGCGGTTCCCGATGGCCAACGAGGTCGTCAACGAATGGCCCGACCGGTACCTCGAGGTCGTCGGCAAGGAACTGGGTCCGCGCGACGCCGTCTGCGTCCTGACGCACGACCCCAAGTTCGACGTCCCGGCGATCATGTCGGCGGTGGAGACCAAGGCCGGATACATCGGCGTCATGGGGTCGCGACGCACCCACGACAAGCGCAACGAGCGCCTCAAGGAGGCCGGCCTCGACGACGACGGGTTCGCCCGCCTCTGGTCTCCCATCGGGCTCGACCTCGGCGGCCGCACACCGGAAGAGACAGCCGTTTCGATCTGCGCCGAGATCATCGCCAGCCGGACCGGCCGCGAACTTCCCTCGCTGCGCGAGACCGAGGGTCCGATCCACAAGCGTTAGCTCGATCCCGGGTAACCGGCGATCAGCCCAACCGGCGCGCCAATTCGCCGGCCCGGCGAGTCCAGCCAGTCATGCCGATCTGCTCGAATTGGCGGCGGGCGGAGTCGAGGAGCGGCCGGGCGCGAGCGAGGTCGCCGGGCTTTCCGCGCCGGACGTTCATGAGGCCCTCGTCGTAGTCGGTGATGGCGAGAAGGGGCAAAGCACCCTGCTCGTCGAGAACCCGGCGGGCGTGGGCGAACCACGACGCCGCCTCGTCGGCACGTCCGGTGAGGGCGCAGAGGCGGGCGAGGGCGAGGCGCCCGTCGACCATCGCGGAGCGGAAGTCGGGCTCGATCACCTTGTTGCGCAGGGCGGTCTCGATCGTGTCGAGGTGGTCGAGACGTTCGGTTACCCAGAGGACCTCGGCGGCATGGCAGGCCATGAGGTGGAAGCTGACCGTCCAGGCCGGCGCCCGCTCCAGCCAGGGGGCGAGAAGGCCGAGATGGTGCAGCGCCGTCTCCTCCTGGCCCAGGCGGGCGAAGCTACGGGCCATGTAGGCGTGTGCGAACCCGAGGGCCCAGGCTAGGACGGGCACCTTCGCCTCTAGCAGCGGAGCGACGCTGGCGGTCACGTTCTCCAGCCCCTCATCGGTGGCGATGGCGATGACTTCCTCGGCCTGAACGGCGGCGAAGGTCGGCTGGCCCACCCGGACGAGCAGGGAGCGCCCCTCGTCGAGGGCATGGCGGGCCTCCTCCAGACGCCCGAGGGCACACTGGCAGCTGCCGATGAACATGAAGCAGCGGGCGGCACGGTTCAACTGCCCCCGCGCCAGGGCCCGTTCGGCCTCGGCCTCGAGCGGCGGAAGGGCGTCACGGTACTCGCCCCGCCAGTGGAAGAGGACCACCAGGTTCGAGCTTTCGACGGCCTCCGCTCGGGAGGCGAAGACTGCCTCCATGGGGGCCGGACGCAAGGGATCGAGATGCGCCTGCCGGAGGATGCGGGCCGCCAAGACCCGCTCGGGGGTCTCGAGAGGGATGCCCGGGTACCGGGGATCCTCGGCCTCCCGCCGCTGATATTCGAAGGCGACCATGCGGGCCCAGGCCACGTCGCGCCGCTCCCCAGTGTGGGCCAGTCCCTGGCGGGCCAGGGTCCAGGCCTGGGTCTGGCCCCCGGCCAAGGCGCAGGCGTAAGCGGCCTCGGAGAGATAAGCGGCGGCGGCGTCGTCGCCCTCGGCATCGAGGATGGCCGCCCCCGCCTCGGTGGCGACTTTGACGGTTTCGTCGAATTCCAATGCCCACGCCAGGGCCACTCCCAGGCGACCGAGCAGGCGAGGTCGTCGCGCGTCGGAGGTGGGAAGGAGTTCGCCGGCCATGCGATAGAAGCCCGCCGCCTTGGCGAAACTCCCCACTGCCTCGGCGTGCTCGGCGGCCACCACGGCGGCGGCCACCCCCCGTTCCGCCCCCGGGAGGCTGCGGCTGTGATGGTACTGGGCGGCGATCTCGCCCGCCTGGGCCGGGGACGGCGCGGCGCCCGACGCGGCGTCCAAGGCCTCGGCCACACGGCGGTGGAGCCGGCCTCGCCTCGGCGCCGAGATCTCGTCGTAGACGGCGTGCCGTGTGAGATTGTGGGCGAAGGCGTAGGTCTCTGATCCTGCGGTCGGAGCGAGCACCTGAGCGGACAGGATCTCCTCGAAGGCGTCGAGGGCGTCATCCTCGGACAGGCCCGACACGGGGGCGAGGACCTCGAACGAGAAGGGGCCCTGGAATACCGAAGCGACGGCGAGGAGGCCGCGGGCCGGCTCGGACAGACGGGCGAGCCGGCGGCCCACGACGTCCCGCACGCGCTTGGGCAGGCCGAGATGGGCCAACGGCTGAGCGGTCGTCCAGCGCCCGTCGGCTCCCCGGAAGAGATCGCCCTCCTCGATCAGGTAGTAGAGCAGCTCCTTGACGAAGAAGGGATTGCCGTCGGTCTCCCTCGCCCACGCCGCCCCGACCTTCTCGGAGACTTCGAGCTCGCCGAGTTCGGCCAGGAGGGCGGTCACGCCCTCGGCTCGCAGGCCATGGAGCGTCAAGGCTTCGTACTCGGTCTCCCGGGCGAGAGCACCGAGGGCTGCGGTGAGGGGGTGTTCGTGACCGACTTCGGCTTCCCGGTAGGCACCCACGACCAGGAGGCGGGCCCGCCCGGCGAGGCGAGCCAGGTGGCGGAGCATGGCCACCGTGCCCCGGTCTGCCCAGTGGAGGTCGTCGACGCAGACGATGACGGTGGCGCGCCGGGCGCGGGTGAGCAGGAATTGGGCCACGGCGTCGAGGAGGCGGAAGCGCTCCTCGTCGGGGGCGACCGGCGGGGGCTCACCGACGTCGGGAAGGATTTGGCGTAGGGAGGGCACCAGCTGGGCCAAGGTCGTTGCCCCCGGCCCGAGGTCGGCTCGCAGCTCATCCGGGTCGAGACTCGACACCAGGGCGGAGAGGGCGTCGACGAAGGCGGCGTACGGGGGGCTCCACTCGCTTTCGAAGCAGCGGCCGAAGACCACCAGGGCACCCTGGTGTTGGGCCCGCTCCGAGACTTCCTCCAGGAGGCGGGTTTTGCCGATGCCCGCCTCCCCGGAGACCATGACCACCCCGCCGTGGCCGGCAGCGGCCTCGGCCAGCGCGGCGAACAGTCGGGCCAGCTCGCTTTCCCGACCGACGACGGGGATCCTCGCGACGTGACGGGCCTCAGCCTCTGCCAGCTGGGAGTGCACTTCGCAGGTGGCCACCGGCTCGGGGACGCCTTTGAGGGCCAGCTTGCCGAGGTCGGTGAAGGTGAACTCGCTCCGGCCGGCCAGGAGGCCGGCCACCGTCTCGGTGCAGAGGATCTGGCCAGCGTCGGCCCGGTCGCACAGGCGCCGGGCGACGACCACCGGAGTTCCGAAGTAATCGGCGGCGTCGCGGAGGGCCTCCCCAGCGTTGAGCCCCACGCGGATGGCCAGTCGTTCGCCGGCAACCGGGCGCCGAGAGGCCTGCTGCATGGCCACCGCAGCACGCAGGGCGTCGAGAGCGGAGGGGAAGGCGACCATCAGACCGTCCCCCAGCCACTTGACCTCCTCGCCGCCGTGGGTCGAGGCGACCTCGGAGATGAGATCGTGGTGGGCCCGGAAGATGCGCTGCGCTTCCTCGTCGCCGGCTCGCGAGAGCAACTCGGTCGAGCCCACCAGGTCCGTGAAGAGGATGGTGACGAGCCCCGACCCTTCGGCCATGACGCATAGTCTGGGCCACTCAGCATGATGCGTCGAGAGAGGGCTCCCCGCCTCAACCGGAGACCCCGAAAGGAGCCGCTGTGGAGCTGAGCAACGAATTCGTGGTGCCGGTCAAGGTCGACGAGGCCTGGGGTCTGCTGACCGACGTCGAGCGCATCGCGCCGTGCATGCCCGGCGCCGAGCTCCAGGAGATCGACGGCGAGGAGTACCGCGGCGTCGTCAAGGTGAAGGTCGGCCCGATCACGGCCCAGTACAAGGGGAAGGCGACGTTCGTCGAGAAGGACGACGCCGGCCACAAGGCGGTGCTGCGGGCTGAAGGGCGTGACACCCGCGGCCAGGGCAACGCCAACGCCACCATCACCGCCACACTCGAGCCCGAGGGCGACGGCACCAAGGTCAAGGTCGTGACCGACCTGTCGATCACCGGTCGGGCGGCCCAGTTCGGCCGCGGTGTGATGGCCGACGTCAGCACGAAACTGCTGGGCCAGTTC
>JAICGL010000182.1 GCA_025923175.1 Acidimicrobiia bacterium | reverse complement strand
GGGAATCGCCGAGCGCTGACGACCGCCTCGCCGCCGAGCCGGGCGGCTGATGCGTCGCCCCTACAGGCCCGTACCAGGGTGGCGCAGCCGAGAACGTGGGGGCCGAGGAAGTTGGCACGGGCGGAGGCGATGATCTGCAAGGGCCGTTCGAGCACCTCGGCCGCCCGGTCGAAGTCACCAGTGGACACTGCGATCCAGGCTTGACCGAGCCCGCAGGCGGCTTCGCCGACGGGGAAACGGGCCGACCTGCATTTTTCGTGAGCTCGCTGAAGCTGTTCACGCGCAGCGTCCCGGTGGCCGGTGACGAGCGCAAGGTCGGCGGCCCGAAGGCGCACCAGAATCTCGGCGAACGGATCAGCTCCCGCCTCCGCCAGGGCAAGTGCTTCGGCGATCAGAGATTCCTCCCGTTCCTCGTTGCCAGCGTTGAAGTTCCGCTGCAGAAAGGCCAAGCCGGCCCGGCAGAGTGCGGCCGGCCCGGACATCTCCGGGGACGAGACCGGCACAGCCGCAGTCCGCTCCATCAATTCGCAGGCTTCGGGGTGGGGGGTCAGATACCAATACGTCGAAAGCGAAGCCGACAAACTGACTGCCGCGTCATGGTCGGCATTGGCCCACGACCACTCGAGCGCGGCGATGAAATTGGCGTAATCGTCGTTTAGGCACCTCATGTGCTCCTGGGTGCCGTACTGTTCGCCGTCGAGCGAGGCCATTGCCATTGCCAGAAAGGCGTCTCGGTGTGCCCGCTGCGCCTCGGCGGTCCTGCCGGTTTCGGCGAGTTTGTCAGCGGCATAAGCCCGGACTGATTCGGAGAGGTGGTAACGGCAACCGAGGTCCTCGGAGTTCACGCCGACGAGCGACTTGTCGACGAGCCGCGTGAACGGCGCCATGGCACCAGCCCCGATCACCGCTCGGACCGCGTTGACGTCGAACGTGCCCGGGAAGACGGACAGGCGGTGGAGGACAGCCTGCTCGGCCGAGGAGAGCAGGTCATGGCTCCAATCGATCGTCGCCCGGAGCGTCTGATGCCGGGCCGGGGCGGTCCGGGAGCCTTCTCCGAGAGCGGCGAAACGGTCGTCGAGGCGCTCGGCCAACTCCTTGGTCCCGAGCACCCGGGCTCGAGCAGCGGCAATTTCCAGCGCGAGTGGCAGGCCGTCGAGCCGCTGGCAGATCCTCCCCACAGCATCGGAGTTGGCATCGCTCAGCGAGAAGTGGCGGTCGGCATCGTGAGCCCGCGCGCAGAACAGCGAAACGGCATCGGCCGTCTGCAGCGGCGGAATGGAGAACACGACTTCGCCTGGCACCGCCAGCGCCTCTCGACTCGTCGCCAGGATGCTCAGATCAGGGCACGAGCCGAGCAGCGCATGCGCCGTCGTGGCGGCCCTGTCGATGACCTGCTCGCAGTTGTCGAGCACGACGAGGATCCGCCGGCTCCGCAGCCGTTCCGCCAGCGCCGCTTCGATGCCTTGCTTCGATTGCGCCAGTTCGCCGACCAGGAATCCGACCCCGGCCGCGATCGCCTGAGGCACGAGCGACCCGTCGCTCAATTGGGCCAACTCGACGAGCCAGACGCCGTCGGGAAACCCGTCGCGCATGCGGCCCGCCGCTTCCAGTGCAAGCCGTGTCTTCCCGGCGCCACCTGGTCCCACCAAGGTCACAAGCCGGTTGGCCGCGACTTGTTCCTGGACCTCGGTCAGCTCTTGCGCCCGTCCGATGAACCGGGTGAGCGGAGACGGGAGGTTGTCGCGGGCTGGCTCGTGACCAGGGGAGCGCAGCGGTGTCGTCGGGGCTCGGAGATCGGGATGGGTGACCTGGTAGACGCGCTCGGGTCGGGAAAGTTGGGGAAGATCGAGCTCGCCGCAGTCGAGGAGCCCTACCTCGTCCGGCAAAAGCTCCCGGGAGAGACCGGCGGCGGTTTCGGAGCAGATGACCTGCCCTCCCGACGCAGCGGTGAGCAGCCGGGCGGCGCGGTTCAGGGTCGGCCCGAACCAGTTGTCGTCGCGGCGTTGGGCGGCCCCGGCGTGGATGGCCATCCGGACACGGAGCGGTAGGGCCCGTTCCCAACCAGCCGCTTCAAGGGCTCGCTGACCGTCGATCGCGGCGCTGATGGCGGCGGCGGCGGTCGGAAAGGCCACACACAGCCCGTCGCCGGTATGGGCGAAGACCTCCCCGTCCCAAGCGACGCAGATGTCGGTGAGGATCGCGTCGTGGCGCGCCAGGTCCGATCCCATGCCGGTGGCGTCGCCTTCCCAGGCGCGGGTGCTGGCCTCGATGTCCGTGAACAGGAAGGCGACAGTGTCGCCCAGCACGACGGCGGGACGGCCGGCCTCGACAGGCGTGGGCAACGGGCTTTGAGCGAGCAGCTCCTCGCTCTGCCGGAGGACGGCCGCTTCCAGATTCCGCAATGCCGGTGTCGGCTCGAGCCCCAACTCGTCGGCCAGGACTCGTCGCAGCGACTGGTAGGCGGCCAGGGCGTCGGCCTGGCGGCCGGTGCGGTACAGGGCGAGCATCAGCTGCCCGACGGCCCGTTCCCGCAGCGGGAATTGGCGGATCATCGGCTCGAGGCGGTGGATCGCCGAGGCCACCCTGCCCAGGGTCAGTTCCGCTTCGGCGAGATCTTCGATGGCGTCGAGCCGGGCCTCCTCCAGGCGGATCGCTTCGGATTGGGCGAACGACCAGGACGCCAGCTCGCCGAGGGCCGGCCCATGCCACAGGTCGAGCGCAGCAGCAAAGGCGGTCGCAGCCGGTTCGGCCTCGCCTCGTTCGACCGCGTGCCGCCCCTGCGTTACGAGCGCCTCGAAGCGCCGGGAATCCACTGCGTCGTCGTCGGCCACCAGGCGATACCCATCGGCTCGACCCTCGACGTCGGCCACCTCGAGGCGCTTGCGAAGACGCCAGATGAGCCCTCGCAATGTCGAGTCGGCGCTTGCAGGCGGGTCGTCACCCCACACGACGTCGATGAGCTGGTCCGTCGAGACGACGGAGTTCCGGGCAAGGAGGAGCGCCACGAGGATGGCCCGTTGCTGGAGGCTGCCGATGGCGACGACCCGCCCACCGACCACCGCCTCAGGCGGCCCCAGGAGCCGAAACTCGATCGACGCGACTTCGCCCGCCACTCCCGCCCCCGACCGCCCGTTTGGGTTGCCAGCGTACGTCGTTGCGGGACGCATCCCAACGGGATAAAGTAGAAACGTTGCTACACGATCGGCGGGAGTCAGATGACGACGGAGATGAGCAGCCGCGAGTTCAATCAGGACACCGGGAAGGCCAAGAAGGCGGCGGAGAAAGGCCCGGTGTACATCACCGATCGCGGTCGTCCGGCCCACGTCCTGTTGACCTACGCCGACTACGAGGATCTGGTGGGGCCACGGCGGGTGCTGGACCGTCTGGCCGAGCCCGCCGGCGTCGAAGACATCGAGTTCACCGCTCCCCGTTCAGACGACCGGCCACGGCCAGCCGACTTCGACTGATGTTCCTCGTCGACACGAACGTCGTGTCGGAACTGCGCAAAGTCCGGTCCGGGAAGGCGGCGGCCGCCGTCGCCGACTGGGCGGCCGAGCTCCCGGCGGCTCGGTTGTTCATTTCGGTGATCACACTTCACGAGCTCGAGCACGGCGTGCTCCTCGCCGAGCGGGCCGACCCGGCACAGGGGCGTGTGCTTCGCGCCTGGCTGGACGAAAGCGTTCCCGCCGCCTTCGCAGAACGCATCCTGCCCGTCGACGAAGCGGTCGCTCGTCGAGCGGCCGGCCTCCATGTACCCGCCCCGGCCCCGTTCCGGGACGCCCTCATCGGAGCCACCGCCCTCGTCCACGGAATGACCGTCGCCACCCGAAACGTCCGCGACTTCGAGCGCTTCGCCGGTCTGGTCGTCATCGACCCCTGGGAACCTCCCGCAGCATGAACGCGTGTCGGCATCGAGCCATGCCGCGACGGTGGCGCGACGGACGCGCTACCGGGCCTTGACATCCTCGATGAAACTCAGGGTTCAGGGGAGGGCACCGATGAAGCCGAACGAGAGACTTGCCGCCGTCCGGGAAGGGCTGTCGGTCATGTACGAACGGGTCGCCCGGCTGATCGAACAGCAGGACGACCTCTCGATGATGATTCCCGGTTTCGAATGGACCGTGCGGGAGATGGCCGTTCATCTCGCCGGCGGCACCCGACGCTACGCCGCTTTGGCCAACGGGGAGTACGACCTGTCGGCGCTGACTTTCGACAAGAAGCTTCTCGACGCCCGGGCCAAGGGCCTCAACGCCGACAACCCGGAGACCGATCCCAAGAAGTTGGGCGAGCAGATCCGGGAAGGCTGCGAACACTTCTTGGCGGTGACCGCCAAGGTCCCGGCTGATACTCAGGTGAGCTACTACAACGGCCTCCGACCCATGGTGGCCGAGATCGCGTCAATCCTTCTTGTCGAGCCTGTGATCCACGGCTATGACGTGGGGGCCGCCGTCGGGGCGCCCTGGCCGATCGACCCGGAGTACGCCGCGCTGGTCCTCGGCGGTTTCAGCAAAGTGGTGTATCCGGCGCTCTTCCAGTCGGACCGGGCCGCCGGTCTCGATGCGACCTACCGGGTCGACATCGCCGGGGTCGAGTCGTCCTTTGTACGGATCGTGGACCGCACCTGCAAGGAGCTTCCGACGGCTCCGTCGGCTGACTGCATCATCTCAGCCGACCCGGCGACCGCTCTTCTCGTCTACACCGGGCGGATCAGCCAGTGGACCGCGATCGCCCTCGGACGGCTCACCTTCAGCGGTCCCCGCCCTGAGATCGGGCCGGGCTTCTTCGACCTCTTCGTGTGTCCGTAGCAGCCTCGGGTCCTACCATGGGCCTGCCGGTAGGCGAGAGACGCCTTCCTCCCCGAGGCCACCGATCCGGACGAGATCCGCCGGCGGGTCCGGCCGGCTGATTCGAAGGTAGTGAGAGGGCTTCGATCTCGGCTCGGGCATAGGCTCCACACCTGAGGGACCCGCCCCACCACCAGGAGGCGACACCATGGGCGATGAGAGGAAGCAGGTCGTCACGGGCGCAGTCGACGCCCCTCCGGAGCAAGTGTTCGCCGTCTTGAGCGACCCCGCCAACCACACCGGAATCGACGGCGCCGGCATGTTGCGGGGGATCGCCTCGAGTGCGGGGCCCGTGACCGGCGTCGGCGATTCATGGGTGATGAACATGAACCAGTCGAACCTCGGCGACTACCAGATGCGCAGCGAGGTCATCGCCTTCGAACCCAACCGTCAGATCGCCTGGGAACCGGCGATCCACCCGCCCGACTCACTCGCCCATCTCATCGGAGACCTCGACTTCAGCGGCTACCACTACGCCTGGGAGCTGGCGCCCAACGCCGACGGCGGCACCGACATCACCCACTCCTACGACTGGAGCGGCGTGAAGGACGACCGGGCGCTCCCGTTCTTCCCCCGGGTGTCAGCGGAGCAGATGAGCGAGACGATCAACCGGCTCGGTCAGGCGGCCCGGACGACCTGAGAGCCCGGGGCCCGGACCTCAGCGGCGCGGCCCGCCGCGTCCGGGGCCGGGAGCCGACGGCAGCGACACTTTCGCCTGGCGGGGCCGTTCCAGGCGCACGACGACGTGGTCGGCGCCGGCCTTGCGCTCCTTCTCCTGCCAGCCGGCGGCCAGCAGCGTGCCCAGTTCGGCGGCTGCGTTCTTGCGCAGCGCATGGCTGCCGGGGCTCTTCGTATAGAGCCGCACGACGGTGACATCGACACCAGAAACGCCCACCACGAATCCTTCCCGAACGCTCGATCTCGCGTCGCGCTGGTCAGCCCCGGCCCGGCGAGTAAGGGGCCGCACGCGGTGGTTCTCAGGAGCGGGCGACCGAACCGGCCGCTCGCTCCCGAGCACTAGTTGATGACGCGGACGTTCTGGGCCTGCGGGCCCTTCGGGCCAGCGGTGACCTCGAATTCGACCTTGTCGTTCTCCTGCAGGTTCCGGTAACCGGTGCCGGAGATGGCGCTGAAGTGAACGAAGACGTCAGGACCGGATTCCTGTGTGATGAATCCGAACCCCTTCTCACCGTTGAACCACTTGACGGTGCCGATCGTCATGACAATCCCCTCCATCCTTGGCCTGATTCGAACCGTGGTTCGTGCGGCCGGGCGGCCTGAGTGCCGCCGAGGGAACTGCCCGCAACTGGTGCTACGACGTCTGCCCTCTGGGTGCCCAGACTATCAGCCGGTTCTTCCGGCCGAGACCCAGCGCCGGTGGACGGTCGAAGGGGTCCATATCCCGCCTTTCGGCGGGCGGAGCCATCCAGATCGAGGAACGCCATGAGCCGCGCCCGCCCGCCGGCCTAGCCGGCGCCGACGTAGGCGGCGAGGTGCTCGCCGGTGAGGGTGGAGGGGGCGGCGACGAGGTCGGCGGGGGTGCCCTCGAAGACGATCCGGCCGCCGTCGTGACCGGCGCCGGGGCCGAGGTCGATGATCCAGTCGGCGTGCGCCATGACCGCCTGGTTGTGCTCGATGACGATCACCGACTTGCCTGAGTCGACCAGCCGGTCGAGTAGGCCGAGGAGTTGTTCGACGTCGGCGAGGTGCAGGCCCACGGTCGGCTCGTCGAGGACGTAGGTGTCGCCCTTCTCCGCCATCTGGGTGGCCAGCTTGAGCCGTTGCCGCTCGCCGCCCGACAGCGTCGTCAGCGGCTGGCCGAGGGTCAGGTAGCCCAGACCGACGTCGGCGAGCCGGCCGAGGACGGCGTGCGCAGCCGGAGTGCTCGCCTCGCCGGCACCGAAGAACTCGTGGGCGTCGGTCACCGACATCGCCAGCACCTCGCTGATGTCCCGCCCGCCGAAGCGGTACTCGAGCACGGAGGCGTCGAACCGCTTCCCCTCGCAGTCCTCGCAAGTGACGGGGATGCTCGACATGATCGCCAGCTCAACGTAGGTGACGCCCGCCCCGTTGCAGTTCGAGCAGGCGCCCTCCGAGTTGGCGCTGAACAGCGCCGGCTTCACGCCGTTGGCCTTGGCGAACGCCTTGCGGATCGGTTCGAGCATCCCGGTGTACGTCGCCGGGTTGCTCCGGCGCGACCCGCGGATCGCAGCCTGGTCGATCGCCACCACACCCGCCTCGTCGGGGATCGACGAGTGCAGAAGTGAGCTCTTCCCCGACCCGGCGACGCCGGTGACGACGACCAGCACCCCGAGTGGGATGTCGACGTCGACGTTCTGGAGGTTGTTGGCCGTCGCGCCGCGGATCGGAAGTACTCCATTCGGCGTGCGCACCTTCTCCTTGAGGGTGGCCCGGTCGTCGAGATGGCGGCCGGTGATGGTCCCGCTGCGGCGCAGCTGCTTGACGGTGCCCTCGAAGCACACCGTGCCGCCCGCCGTGCCGGCGCCGGGGCCGAGGTCGACGACATGGTCGGCGATGGCGATCGTCTCCGGCTCGTGCTCCACCACCAGCACGGTGTTTCCCTTGTCTCGCAGCTGCAGCAACAGCTCGTTCATCCGCTGGACGTCGTGGGGGTGCAGGCCGATGGTCGGCTCGTCGAAGACGTAGGTCACGTCGGTGAGCGAGGAGCCGAGGTGGCGGATCATCTTGGTGCGCTGCGACTCGCCCCCTGACAGCGTCCCCGACGGCCGGTCGAGCGAGAGGTAGCCCAGCCCGATCTCCACGAACGACTTGAGGGTGTCCTGCAGCGCCGTCAGCAGCGGCGCCACCGACTTGTCCTTCAGGCCGCCGACCCAGTCGGCCAGGTCGGTGATCTGCATC